>CAYYWR010000019.1:6479-12716 GCA_964474145.1 uncultured Syntrophomonadaceae bacterium | reverse complement strand
AATAAAAAAAAATCACCAGTTAAGGCCCCAGGACATTGGAGCCCTGGCTGCTGCTGGCATTATAAAATTTAGCGTTTATACCTGCCCTGAAGTAGCTATTATATCTACAGGGGATGAACTGGTCTCTTCCGAAGAAGCACCGCTGCCCGGTCAGATAAGGGATGTGAATAGCTGTGCCCTGGCTGCCGCTGTGCAGAATACAGGAGCTGTTCCCCTTTTATATGGAATTGTCAGGGACGAGGCTTCTTATTTAAAAGAAGCTGTAGAAAAAGCCATGGAAAAGGCTGCTTTAGTTTTAATTTCCGGGGGCAGCTCTGTGGGAACCCGGGATGTGACAGCAAAGGTTATAGACGAGCTGGGGGAACCGGGGGTTTTAATCCACGGCATATCTATACGTCCTGGTAAGCCTACAATTTTTGGGATGGCGGGAAAAACTCCTGTTTTTGGACTTTCCGGAAATCCTGTTTCAGCCCTGGTTACCTTTGACCTGTTTGTATCTCCAGTTATTTACAATCTAAAGGGGTTGGGGCTGGAGAATATGGTTCACCCAAAAATTGAGGCCAGGGTAAGCCGAAACATCCCCTCCTCCCAGGGTCGGGAGGATTATATCCGGGTAACCCTGCAGGAGGATGAATCCGGGGAAAACTGGGCTTGCCCCGTTTTTGGTAAATCCGGGCTTATAACTACTCTGGTGGATGCCCGGGGAGTAATCCGCATATCCCAGAATAAAGAAGGCCTGGAAAAGGGCGAGTTAGTAGAAGTTACACTTTACCAGAATAATAATTTTAAGTAATTCGATGCTGAGTGATAATAAAGATAACAGTAATAGGGGTGGTAATTTGGTAAAAAGGAAGATATATTTGGATAATACTCCCCTGGGAAAAGCTCAGGATAAATTCTTTAGCAAGATAAATGAACTGGATATTAGCCTGGAGCCGGAAACAGTTTTGGTAGAAAACTCCCTTGACCGTATAACGGCGGAACCGGTTTTTGCCCGCCTTTCCTCGCCCCACTACCATGCCTCGGCCATGGACGGTGTGGCTGTGCGTTCAAAGGATACTTACGGAGCCATGGAGACTGCTCCTAAAGCTCTAAAATTGAAGGAGCAGTACATGCCCATTGATACAGGCCAGCCCCTTCCTGATGGCTTTGATGCCGTTATAATGATAGAAGATATCCACCAGGTGGAGGAAGATACTATTGAGATTAATTCCGCCGCCGCTCCCTGGCAGCATGTCAGGGTCATGGGGGAGGACATTGTGGCCACAGAACTGATTATCCCTGCCAATCACCGCATCAGGCCGGAGGATATAGCGGCCATGCTGGCAGGTGGTATCTGGGAGGTAAGGGTGAGAAAAAAACCCGTGGTAGCAGTTATTCCTACGGGTTCAGAACTGGTGCAGCCGGGGGAAGCTCCCCCACCGGGGAAAATAGTTGAATTTAACTCCAGGTTTTTTTCAGGGCTTATAGCCCGGTGGGGAGGGGAGCCCAGGCCGCAGGACATCGTTAAAGACGAATATGATATAATAAAGGAGGCCCTCCTTGGGGTAATAGAAAAATGTGATGTGGTTTTAGTCAATGCCGGTTCTTCTGCAGGCTCCCGGGATTACACTTCCGCTGTAGTAGAAGAACTGGGAGAACTCCTGGTTCATGGTATAGCCGTAAAACCGGGGAAGCCTACGGTGCTGGGTTTGGTAAATAACACTCCAGTAGTGGGTGTTCCCGGGTACCCGGTGGCAGCCTTTTTTGTGCTGGATCTTTTAGTTAAACCCCTGATTTACAGGTTGCAGGGCATGCCAGTGCCGGAACGCAGGCAGGTAGAAACCATAATGTCCCGGCGGGTAGTTTCTTCATTTAAATCCCAGGAGTATTTAAGGGTAAAGGTAGGGCAGGTAGGGGATAAGCTTATAGCCACTCCACTGCCCAGAGGTTCCGGGGTCATAACCTCCCTGGTAAGGGCTGATGGCTATGTATGCATACCCCAGCTAAAAGAGGGCCTGGAAATTGGGGAGAAGGTGCAGGTGGAGCTGGTAAAGGATCTGGAAGAAATTAAAAACACAGTGGTAAGTATTGGAAGCCACGATTTGACCCTGGATATCATCGCAAATATTTTAAGAACCAACAGTCCCAAAACCAGCCTCTCTTCTGCTCATACAGGCAGCATGGGGGGACTGATGGCCCTTAGAAGGGGAGAGACCCATATCGCCGGAAGCCACCTCCTGGATGAAAAAACCGGAGAGTACAACGTGTCCTACATTAAAAGGCTTTTACCGGACAGGGCACTAGTATTAATTAACCTGGTTTATCGGCAGCAGGGTCTTATAGTGCTCCAGGGCAATCCTAAAAATATTAAAGGCCTGGAAGACCTTACCAGGGAAGATATAAGTTTCGTTAACCGTCAGAAAGGTGCAGGGACCAGGATATTGCTTGACTACCGGCTAAGGGGCATGGAATTGAACTCCCGGGGAATTAAGGGATATGAAAGGGAAGAATACAGCCATCTGTCTGTAGCGGCAGCAGTTGCCTCCGGAATTGCTGATGCAGGATTGGGAGTTCTGGCAGCTGCCAGAGCTCTGGATATGGATTTTATCCCTCTGGCGGAGGAACGCTACGATTTGATTATACCGGCAGAGTTTATGGAAATGGAAAAAATACAAAAACTCCTGGAGGTAATCAGATCGGATAATTTTAAAAGCCAGGTTATTAATCTTGGGGGTTATGATGTCAAAGAAACAGGTAAAGTGCTCTGGGAAAGCAATCATTAAAAACAGTTTTTTTGAGACAGGAGGATAATAATACATGTTTAAGGCAGCCATATTAACAGCCAGCGACCGGGGCGCCCGGGGTGAAAGGGAGGACAGGAGCGGTAAAGTGATTGAAGATGCCGTTGTCCGTCTGGGGGGAGAAGTAATTGAATATGCGGTGGTCCCTGATGAACTGGATTCCATCAAGGAAAAGCTGATGCATTTTGTATATGAGGTTAAGGTTAACCTGGTTTTGACTACTGGCGGAACAGGCCTGAGTCCCCGGGATAATACTCCGGAAGCAACCCTGGGTGTTATAGAAAAGCAGGTTCCCGGTATGGCCGAAGCAATGAGGGCTGAAAGCTTTAAAAAAACCCCCCACGCCATGTTGTCCAGGGCAGTTTGCGGGGTAAGGGGAAATACCCTGATAATAAATTTACCGGGCAGCCCAAAGGCAGTTAAAGAATGTCTGGAAGTTATTGAGCCGGCTCTTTTTCATGCTTTAGAGCTTATAAGGGGTCAGGTTAACGATTGTGCCCGTCAATCATCTTGAGGAGAAGATAAATGTTTTTACCCATATTTAATAACTACCATGACCAGGAAGACGATAAGGAATTAAAAGAGGAGTTAAACGAACTCTATGATGAAGGCGAAGATGACCTTGAAGATTTAAAAGACTTGTCTTCTCCTGTTAAAAAAAGAACATCAACAGTCCTGAAAATCATGACTTTTTTAGTAGTCCTGGCTTTTATGACCCTGGCTCTGGGAGATTTTTTCAGGCTGCTTTCCTTACCCTCCCTGGACTTTTTAATAGATTCCCGGAGTTTGAGGGAGGACCCTTTGCTGCAGGAACTACAACAGTCTGTAGTGCAGGTCAGGGTTACAGGAGAAGATGACGATTCCTTTGTTTTATCAAGGGAGCGCAGGGGAACCGGCTTTAACATCCGGGATTACGGTATGATTGTAACTAACCGTCATGTTATAAGTAATGCCCGGGCTATAACAGTCTCCTTCCTGGGAAAGGGAACTTACCAGGCCAGGCAGTGGATGGTATCACCTGACGCCGATCTGGCCATAATTCTTTTGGAGGAAGAGGGCTTACCAACAGTTTCTCTGGAGGAAATGACCCTTCCAGGTTTCGGTGAAGAGGTGTTTATAATCGGAAATCCCCTGGGGTTTCCCAGAGTCATGATGCAGGGAAATGTTGAGGGTTACCGTCATGATGCTGAAGGAACAAAGCAGGTAATGGAAATAAAAGCGCCTATACACCGGGGAAGCAGCGGGAGCCCTGTTTTTAATGAAAAAGGGCAGGTTGTGGGGGTAGTTTATGCTGCCATAGAAGCCAGTAACAATGAAGATATCAAGGGCCTGGCCGTACCTGTATCCCGGCTGCATCAATTTCTGGATAGCGGCCAGAATATTAATTTATTCCCGTAAAAGCCTTATCCCATCTTTTATACACAAGCTGGAAGGGCAGAGGGGCAGAGGTTTTTCAGCAGCTACATCAGCAGTTGAGGGGATACGTTTAACATATGCTATAAATATACACGGTCTTTGGTGTATATTTTTATATTGCCGGGATATAATAAGTTTTTATTGGATAGGAGAAGAAAAATATTAGATAAACAACGAAAAAATGAACAATAAAGAAAAATCAGGAATAATATAGAGATATTGTTGCATAATAAGCCTTGAAGAAGGTTGCTTCAAAAAAGGATATTGGTTAGTATTATTAACGGTAAGTATTAGCACTCATCAAAGGTGAGTGCTAACAATAATAAAAACCATAAATGCTAAATTAAAGGAGGGTAATATTTATGAAACTAAAGCCTTTAGGAGACAGGGTGGTAGTAAAACTTATTGAAGTTGAAGAAAAAACTGCAAGTGGAATCGTGCTGCCGGACAAGGCAAAGGAAAGGCCCCAGGAGGCAGAAGTAGTTGCTGTAGGGACCGGCCGGATTTTAAATGATGGCCAGAAGGTGCCTTTAGAGGTAAAGGTGGGAGATAATATAATTCTTTCCAAATATGCTGGAACTGATTTCAAGGCTGATGGAGAGGAATACCTGATCTTGAGGGAAGATGATATTCTTGCTATAAAAGAAGGATAGTTATTTAAATAGCTACTTCTTAGTTACTTAAATATTAGTATGGCAGGATGGAAAATTCCTGTCTGATGGTGCAGCGAAGCGCAGTCTTAAGCTTTAGTGTTAGGATTTAACTAAAAAATATTAGAATTAGAGGAGGTAGGTTTATATGGCAAAAGAAATATACTTCAGGGAAGATGCCCGTAAAGCTCTGGAAAGAGGAGTTAATGAACTGGCCAATACAGTTAAGGTAACCCTGGGCCCAAAGGGACGAAATGTTGTTTTAGACAAGAAATTTGGTTCACCTCAGATTACTAATGATGGGGTTACTATCGCCCGGGAAATCGATTTGGAAGATCCCTTTGAAAACATGGGAGTTCAGCTGGTTAAGGAAGTAGCCAACAAAACTCAGGATGTAGCAGGAGATGGTACTACTACGGCTACATTGCTGGCACAGGCTATTATCCGGGAGGGCATTAAAAATGTTGCCGCCGGGGCCAATCCCATGGTCTTAAAAAAAGGTATTGAAAAAGCTGTAGAAAAAGTAGTTAGCGAAATACAAACTAATTCCAAACCTGTAGAAACTACTGAAGCTATTGCCCAGGTAGCATCTATATCTGCCGATGATGAGGATATCGGGAAAATGATAGCAGAAGCCATGGAAAAAGTAGGTAAAGACGGGGTTATAACTGTAGAAGAGTCTAAAGGTTTTACCATGGACCTTAATGTGGTGGAAGGTATGCAGTTTGATCGCGGTTATATTTCACCGTACATGGTAACTGATACTGAAAAAATGGAGGCGCTCCTGGAAGAGCCCTATATTTTGCTGACGGATAAAAAAGTATCAAATATTCATGACATTCTCCCCCTTCTGGAAAAAGTCGTTCAGCAGGGCAAATCACTTCTCCTTATTGCAGAAGATTTAGAAGGTGAAGCTCTGGCAACTCTGGTTGTTAATAAAATACGGGGAACCTTTAACTGTGTAGCGGTTAAGGCTCCCGGGTTTGGTGACCGTAGAAAGGCCATGCTTCAGGATATAGCAACCTTAACCGGCGGTGAAGTAGTTTCCGATGATTTAGGCCTTGACTTTAAAAATGTAGAGATGGATATGCTGGGTTCCGCCAGGCAGGTAAGGATAACCAAAGAAGAAACTATTATTGTTGATGGTTCAGGAGATTCCCAAGAGATAGAAAAAAGGATAAAGCAAATCCGCACCCAGGCAGAAGAATCTGACTCTGAGTTTGATAAGGAAAAGCTTCAGGAAAGGTTAGCCAAGCTGGCCGGTGGTGTGGCCGTACTGGAAGTGGGAGCAGCAACCGAGACGGAAATGAAAGAGAAGAAGCTAAGAGTAGAAGATGCCCTTTCTGCAACCCGTGCAGCAGTAGAAGAGGGACTCGTTGCCGGCGGTG
>CAYYWR010000019.1:0-6469 GCA_964474145.1 uncultured Syntrophomonadaceae bacterium | reverse complement strand
ACAAAAAGCCCTGGAACAAACCTTTGAAAGCTCTGAAGGAGATGAAGCTACCGGTGTTAAGCTTGTAAGCCGGGCCCTGGAAGAACCTGTACGACAAATAGCTGAAAATGCCGGCACTGAAGCTTCAGTAGTAGTAGAAAGAATTAAAAACTCTGAACCAGGCATCGGATACAATGCCATGAAGGATATCTATGAAGATATGTTGAATGCTGGAATCGTGGATCCTGCTAAAGTCACCCGTTCAGCCCTGCAAAATGCCGCCAGCATTTCAGCCATGTTCCTCACCACAGAAGCAGTAGTGGCGGATATGCCCGATGATGATAATGGAGGAGGCGGAATGCCCGGTGGAATGGGCGGAATGGGCGGAATGCCCGGAATGATGTAATTAAAGCTAACCTAAATTATGAGGTAAGTAAAACAAGTCAAAAATAAAACTGATTGAATAACAGCAAAAAAAATGACCTGCCTTGGCGCAGGTCATTTTTTTAGTTTTTTTAGTAATTGTTCACCTACTGATTAACTATGCGTTTTTAAACATCTATTTCAGGCAGACGCTCTAACGACTTATTAATGGCATCTTCAGGATATTCATAGTCCTCCAGTTTGCCTGCAAGATAATCGTCATAAGCAGTCAGGTCGAAGTGGCCGTGACCGCTCAAATTAAAGAGTATTGTTTTTTCCTCTCCACTTTCCTTGCATTCCTGGGCGATATCAATAGCTGTGCGAATAGCGTGGGCAGATTCAGGGGCTGGAAGGATACCTTCGCTCCGGGTAAATGTCAGGGCTGCTTCAAACACACCCAGTTGACCTACTGCCCTGGCTTCAACCAGTTTATCTTTAACAAGCTGGCTAACTAAAGGAGATTCTCCATGGTATCTCAAGCCGCCGGCATGAATTCCCGGGGGCTCAAAGTCGTGTCCCAGGGTATACATCATAACCAGAGGAGTTAATTTAGCAGTATCTCCATAATCATAAGTACAGGGACCCCGGGTTAAAGTGGGACAGGCAGAAGGTTCTACAGCAATAACCTGTATATCTTTACCGTTAATTTTGTCATAAAGGAATGGAAAGGCAAGGCCACCAAAATTGCTCCCTCCACCGCAGCTGGCGATGATAACATCGGGATATTCATTGACTTTTTCCATCTGTGCCTTGGATTCCAGTCCAATTATGGTTTGGTGAAGAAGAACGTGGTTTAAAACACTTCCCAGGGAGTAGTTGGTATCTTCCCTGTTGGCTGCATCCTCCACGGCCTCGCTTATAGCAAGGCCCAGGCTGCCCATAGAGTCGGGGTTTCTTTCTAAAACCGCACGGCCAGAATTGGTCTGGTTGCTGGGGCTGGGGATTACATTGGCCCCCCACGCTTCCATAAGGGAACGCCTGTAAGGCTTCTGGTGGTAGCTCACTTTAACCATGTAGACTGTGCACTCAATGCCAAAGGAACTACAGGCCAGACTTAAGGCACTTCCCCACTGGCCTGCTCCCGTCTCAGTAGCCAGACGCTTGATACCTGATATTTTATTATAATAAGCCTGGGCAACAGCCGTGTTAGGTTTGTGACTTCCGGCGGGGCTTACCCCTTCATTTTTATAATAAATCTTTGCCGGAGTCCCCAGAACCTTTTCCAGGTTGTAAGCCCTGTGTACAGGTGAAGGTCGCCACATCTTTTGAATATCTAGAATTTCCTGGGGTATGTCTATCCAGCGTTCAGTAGAAACCTCCTGCATGATTAAAGGCATGGGAAAGATGGCAGACAGATCATCAGGGGTAAGAGGTTTATGGGTTTGGGGGTTTAGTGCCGGTTTTAAGGGGTTGGGTAAATCTGCTTGAATGTTATACCACTGCTTGGGCATTTCCTGCTCATTCAAAATAATTTTATACGGTATCATGTATTTTCCTCCTTTGCTATCTTATCTCAGTATTATAATTCTTAACTTATCCTTAATGTATATTAACCATAATAAAAAGTCAAGGAGAAGGTAGAAAAAGGTAGAAAAATAGCAACTAACCCATAATGCTGCAATAAAAAAAAGCATGTATTCAGTGAGCCCGGTTAAATGTACATGTGGTGCCATGGGGACGGCTTACTTGTCCCCCAAGGGCCGAAGGGAAGACAAGGCGAACCGTCCTCATGTCTTAGCGTCCCCCGGTTTGCTGAATACTTGCGTAAAAATAAATATTTATTTTTAGAAGGAAAAAGATTGATAGTGTCAAAGTAGAATTAAGAATAGATTTTTAAATTTTTGCATATAACCTGAATGTAAATTTTACACATAAAGGGGGTTAAGTGTTTGAGAGAAATCAGTATTCATGCCCGGGCGGGACAGGGAGCCATTACCATAGCTTCCTTACTGGGAACTGCAGCATTTCTTGAAGGAAAGCAAGCCCTTGCTTTTCCTCATTTTGGGGCTGCCCGTATGGGAGCACCAATGGACAGCTTTGTCAGAATAAGCCAGCAGGAAATTCGCATAAGAAGTCAAATATATGAACCGGATTATATTATGGTGGTTGATTATACCTTGCTGCGGGGTTACAATTTTTTTAAAAATATGAATCCAGAGGGTGCTTCTTTTATAAACTTTTCAGAGCAGAAAAATCTGCCGGAGGCGGAGGGAAGAAGTGTTTACTTTATTCCTGCTGACGATATCGCCCAGAGTATAATTGGAAAGCGTATGGGCAACACTGCTCTCCTGGGAGCTTTTGCAGCAGGAACGGGAGAGGTTTCTCTGGATAGCTTGCAAAAAGCCATTGACAAAAAGTTTGACGGGAAAATAGCTGATATAAACAAGGCAGCCATAGAGGAAGGCTACAACTATTACAAGAAAAACTATGCTTAATTTTCCAGGAAGGAGTCAATAGAATGTTTGTAAATATAACGTGTAAGCCCGGCACTACCAAATTAATTAAAACAGGTTCCTGGCGTATGGGCTTAAAACCCAAGTTTCTTCGAGAAAATTGTAAAGCTTGTGGCTTGTGTGCCCTTATCTGTCCTGAAGGGGTTATAGACGGTAAGGAAAAGAATACTTATCACTGTAATTATGACTACTGTAAGGGCTGCGGATTATGTGCAGAAGAGTGCCCCACCCGGGACATTATCATTGTAGAAGAGGAGGAGGAATTATGAGGGATTTTCTGGAAGGCTCCCATGCTGTTGCTTATGCAGTTAAAGCCTGCAAACCAGGAGTAATATCGGCTTATCCCATTACGCCTCAGACTCACATAGTGGAAAACCTGGCCCAATTTGTGGCAAACGGTGAACTAAAAACAGAGTTTATAAATGTAGAAAGCGAGCACTCTGCTGCTTCTGTAGTTCTGGGATCCCTGGCTATGGGGGTCAGGTCTTATACCGCCAGCAGCTCTCAAGGTTTACTCCTTATGGAAGAGGTGCTGTACAACGTAGCAGGCCTGAGGCTTCCCCTGGTAATAACCTGTGCCAACCGGGCTGTATCGGCACCCTTGAGCATATGGAACGACCAGCAGGATTCGGAGGCCCTTCGGGATGCCGGGGTTATTCAATTATATGCAGAAAATATTCAAGAAGTTGTGGATTTGCATATATTTGCTTTTCGCCTGGCGGAAGACCCCCGGGTACTGCTGCCGGTAATGGTTTGTATGGATGGATTTGTTCTTACCCACGCCTACGAGCCTGTAGATATTCCAGAGGAGTCGAAGGTGGATAGATTTTTACCGCCTTTGGAAATGCGGGAAAAGCTGGACACGGAGAACCCCATTAGCATGGGCATTGTATCCGATGCCCGCTTTTATATGGAAACCAGGTATGCTATTCAGGAAACCATGAAGGAATCCATGGTCATAATACCGGAGCTGAAAAAAGATTTTGAAAAGATTATGGGAAGGAACCTTAATGTGTTTTTTGAGAGCTATGCCCTGGAAGATGCTGAAAAGGCAATTATCTGCAGGGGCTCGGTATCGGGCACTGTAAAAGAAGTTGTGGATGAAATGCGGGAGGAGGGCCACAAGGTGGGGGCTCTGAAAGTTATTTCCTATCGACCCTTCCCCACAGAGGAACTGTACCGGGCCTTAAAGGGTATCCCCTCAATAGGAGTTTTAGACAGGGCTATTTCATTAGGCAGTTACGGCCCCATGTACACTGAGTTTAAAGCTCTTTTCCAGGGCAAAGAAAAAATACCTGGAATAAGTGGTTTCATAGGAGGTCTGGGCCAGCGGGATATAACCAAGGATAATGTAAGGGAAATGTTTGAAAAACTTGACGGTGATGAAGTAAGCTGCGAATTTATTAATCTTAATTATGACTATTTAATGGGAGCGAGAAAATATACTTAAAAAACTAAAGTGTTCTTGAGTCGCTGCCATTATCAGCCAGGAACTGTCACAAGCTGCAGGGACAGAGGGCTGAGGAGAAACAAAATTTTAATATAAAAAGGGGGTTAAAGAGTGAAAGAGAACTTATTGGCTCCGGGGCATGCCATGTGTGCAGGGTGTGGCCAGTCTATTGCCGCCCGGATAATAACAGATATGGCCGGCCCTGAATCAGTAACAGTTAACGCTACAGGCTGTCTGGAAGTGTCCACCAGCTTATACCCTAATTCCTCCTGGGGAGTGCCCTGGATACATTCACTGTTTGAAAATACGGCTGCTGTAGCTGCAGGCATTGAAGCTGCCCTGCATCATTTGAATAAAATTAACGACATCAAGGTAGTAGCCCATGCAGGAGATGGTGGCACAGCAGATATTGGGCTGCAGGCTCTTTCCGGCATGTGGGAAAGGGGTCATGACGTACTTTATGTTTGTCACGATAACAGCGCTTATATGAACACGGGGGTACAGCGAAGCAGCCTTACTCCCTATAAGGCCAGCACAACCACCAGTCCATCAGGAACGCATTCCATGGGAAACCCCTTCAGGGAGAAGGATATGATTAAAATAGCAGCAGCCCATCACATTCCTTACGTGGCTTCCGCTTCTGTTGGTTTTCCCCGGGACCTGCGCAGGAAAGTTAAAAAAGCCTTGAGTATAAGGGGTCCTAAATATTTACAGATTTTAGTTCCCTGTCCCCTGGGGTGGCGCCATGAAACCAGGCTGACCTATAAAATAGGCCGCCTGGCTGTGGAAACAGGGTTATTGCCCCTGGTGGAATATGAGTACGGGGAAGTTACTTCCGTGTACAAAATAAAAGAAGCTGTAAAAGTGGAGGAATATTTAAAGATTCAGGGTAGATTCAAGCACCTTTTTGAAGATTCCCGGGAGTCCCGGGAACAGCTGCAGATGATTCAGGGTTACGCTGACTATAATATTAAAAGATACGGTTTATTAAAAGATGAATAGGGTACAATTAATGTACAAAAAAACACAACAAGGCAAAATAAGGAATAATTATAAATATTAAGGTATAATAAGGGCTGAAAGTCTAAATCAATTTTTTGCTTATTTTTGCCTCACTAAGGAGTATTTCAATGCCTGGGAAAATATATGGAGTTGGCGCCCTCAACCTGGATATGATTTTTAAAGTTCCCCTGGAGTTAGCCCGGAATCTTCCCTTTGAGCCGGGGCATGAATATTTTGCCAGGGAGCCTGAGGCTGCCGGGCTTCTAAATACTTTAGAAGAACAGGCGGTTTTGCAGGGAAAACATGGGGGAGGTTCAGCAGCCAACACCATGGTAGCTTTATCCCGCCAGGATTTTCCCTGTAGTTTTATAGGCAAGGTTGGGGATGATCAGGAAGGAGATATTTTACTGGAAAGCCTGGAAAGGGTGGATAAGGAGGAAATAATAAGGGAAGGGAGAAGTGGTCTGTGCCTAACTTTACTACTAGGGGACAGCAGCGATCGTTCCCTGGTTATTTGCCCCAATGCTAACGATACTCTTAATTACCAGGAAATGTCCCGGGGGAAAGGGATTAACTGTTCCCGCTGGGTTCATTTTACCTCCTTTAACGGTGATAAACCCTTTCTTGCCCAGTGCCGTCTGGCAGAGGATTTAACACCTGGCATAACCCTTAGCCTGGACCCGGGGATGCTCTACGCCCGGAGAGGGTTAAAAAGCCTGATGCCTATTTTAAAGAAAACTGACTACTTCTTTCCGGAGAGAAAGGAAGTGGAAGCGTTGACGGGCACCTCCTGGAAGGAGGGGAGCAGGCGTCTTCTCAATTGCGGCCCCAAAGCAGTTGTCTGCACTTTGGGGGAAGGGGGAGTTTTTGTTGTTCACAGGGAGGGGGAGTTTCATGTGCCTGCCCAGGCGGTGCCAGTGATTGATACCACAGGGGCAGGGGATGTTTTTGCTGCTGGTTTTATTGCTTCCCGCTTGAGGGGGAAAAGCCTGGAAGAAAGTGTACAGGAAGGTATTGCCCTGGCTTCCCATAGTATTACAGGCGTGGGCAGGGAAAAATACCCCGGCAGACTTTAGAAGAATGAGAATTATTCAGAGATTACAGCAGGAAAAGGTAACTGCTAAGCTGCTGATTAGCTACTGAAAAGGGCAGAGGACCGGGG
>CAYYWR010000018.1:0-13095 GCA_964474145.1 uncultured Syntrophomonadaceae bacterium | reverse complement strand
CTCACAGAAAAGTTTTATAATAAAATGATAACAGAACAAGCCATGCCCGTTCTGCTATCTAAAATTCCTTAGTTTTCCTGATTATCCCCCAGGTCCTCCTCCAGTTCTTCTAAATCAGTATCATCTTCCCACAACCCATCCTGGACAAAAACAACATGGTGGCACCTGGGACACAGAACCTCCAGGTCAGCTTCATCTTCCTCTATAGCATCTTCATCGATATAAACTATTTCCTGACAGTCAGGGCACTCTATAGAAAAGCCCCCGTATTCCTCCTCCAGGTCTTCATAGTAATCATTTTCCAGGTCGGTCAGGTCCTGATCTATAGCATCCATGTAATCGTAAAGCTCTTCACTGTCCTCTTCCAGGTTTTCTATAGATGATGTCATGCCCTCCATGAGGTCAATTATCTGTAAAAATAATTTTCCTTCTTTAGTGTCATCATCCAGGTCCAGGCCCTCAACCAGGCCCTTTAAATATGCCAGCCTTTCCTTTAAATTATCCATAACATTTTTACCTCCTCATTTTTATCATATCTTTATATCAGTATTATCTATAAGTGTTACCTGTTTTTCTGATTCTTATCACGATATTCTTTCCATATAATCTCCGGTCCTGGTATCTATCTTCAGGACATCCCCTTCATTTATGAAAAAGGGCACCTGGACGGTCAGCCCCGTCTCCATGGTAGCAGGCTTGGTCCCTCCTGATGCGGTATCTCCCTTAAATCCGGGGTCTGTTTTGCTAACCGTAAGTTCCACAAAAAGGGGAAGCTCAACGCCGATCATTTTTTCCCCGTGCATCAGCACATTAACTTCCATATTCTCCTTTAAAAAATCTACGGCACTGCCCAGAAGCTTATTGTCCAGGGGAAACTGCTCAAAGGATTGCATATCCATGAAATAATATTCTTCACCGGTGTTGTAAAGATACTGCATGGTACTTTTCTCGATATGAGCCCTGGAGACCTTTTCCCCCGCCCGGAATGTTTTCTCCGTAGTAGAACCGGTTTCAATATTTTTTAGTTTGGTCCGGACAAAGGCTGCACCCTTTCCTGGCTTAACATGCTGAAACTCTAAAACTGTATAAAGGTTTCCTTCAAGCTCTATGGTTATTCCCGTTTTAAAATCGTTAGTAGATATCATGATTATCAGCCTCCAGTATTAATTAGATAACGATTAATTCTTCCTTTAAATCCCCCGTCAGCAGTTCACAGCTATTTTCACTGATTAACACCATATCTTCAATTCTAATGCCACCCCACCCTGGAAAGTAAATGCCCGGTTCTACAGTTGTTATCATACCACTTTTCAATATGTTTTTATTTCCAGGAGCCAGACGGGGTTCTTCGTGTACCTCCAGGCCAACGCCGTGACCCAGTCCATGCCCGAAGTTGTCTCCCCAGCCTTCCTTTATTATTACCTGCCTGGCCAGTTCGTCTGCCTCCTCCCCGGACAACCCCTCTCTAATTCCCTCCAGGGCCTTTTTTTGTGCTTCCAAGACAACCCTGTACTTTTTCCTCTCACTGTTACCGGCATGGCTCATGGCCACGGTACGGGTCATGTCGGAGCAGTACCCATTATAGTAAATTCCAAAATCTATAACCACCATATCCCCATGCTCTAATTTTTTGCCTGAAGCCACCCCGTGGGGCAGGGAAGAACGCTTGCCTGAGGCAACGATAAAATCAAAAGATGCCTTCCGCCCCCCTTCTTTTTTAATGATATAATCCAGTTCAATGGCTACATCCTCTTCCCCAACACCTGGCTTTAAGAAGGGTAAAATTCTTTTATAGCTTTTTTCCGTTATACGGGCTGCTTCTTTTATCAGGTTAATTTCTTTGACATCCTTAACAGTCCTCAAGCCCTCAACCACCTGGTGAAGAGGAACCAGTTCCAGATCAGGCAATTTAATTCTCAGCACTTCATACCAGTAAACAGTAAGGTGGTTATGCTCAAAGGCTATCTTTTTCAGAGCTTTCTTCTTTAAAAAACTTTCCAGAGTTGATGCCAGGGAGCCCTGAAAGGATATCAGGGAATAGCAGGGAGCTTCTTCCAGAGCTTGTTCTCGATAACGGAAATCTGTTAACAGAAAAGCTTCCTCCATGGTTATTAGCAGATAAACAGAGCTACCTGTAAAGCCGCTGAGATAGCGGCAGTTTATGGGGTTACTTATTAAAAACCCCTCCACTTCCCTTTCCTTTTCCCCCAGCACTTTTCTCAAATTGCGCAATCTCCTGTATATGTAGTCTTCTTCCATGCTAGGTTTCCTTTCCTTCCAGTAAATGAATAACCGCTTCCAGTCCCAGGAGATAGCTCTCATAACCCAATCCCGATATCTGCCCCTGGACAACAGGGGCCGTAACAGAGTGATGGCGAAATTCTTCCCGGGCATAGATATTGGATAAATGCACCTCCACAACAGGGATAGAGAGGTTGGAAAGGGCATCCCTTATAGCAATGCTGTAGTGGGTAAAGGCCGCCGGATTAATCACCATACCCTCTACGGAAAAACTGGATTGTTGTATCCATTCTATAATTTCTCCCTCAAAGTTGGACTGCTTGATTATCAGGTCAACATTTTTTTCTGCTGCTTTTACCTGCAGCATATGGTTTATATCTCCCAGAGTAGTGGTTCCGTACACTTCAGGCTCCCTTCCCCCCAGCATATTTAAATTTGGGCCATGTATTACCATTATTTTCACAACAATCAATCCCCGCTAATTAACTTTAATTTACTGCACCAAATCTTTTACTTGCACTAAAGTTTTAGTTTTAAGCATAGTAATGCTGTATTCGTAATGCTGTATTCAGCTGTATTCGTTACTTCTGTAAGAATTCGCTACTTCTTAAGAAAAATCCTTCTAGATTAGTGTTTCTTTTAAAAAAATAAATATTTAACCATTCTTAAGGGGTAGATTTCTCTACCCCTTTACCTGATACAATCTATCAACTAAATTATTCATTATATCCCTTACCGGCAAAATGTCTTTAATTTTATAGACATTTTCCCCTGAAAACACCAGGCCATCAACTACATGCCCCTTTTCCGCCTTCTTTAAGGCATCCATAATACAAAAATCATTGCTGCAGACCTTTAAACACCTATCACAGCTATTTATGCCTATTTTTTCCTGACCTTCTATTTTTTCCGTCAGGGGGTTGCGCAAAGCCCTTCCGGGGAACCCCACAGGACTGTTTATTAAGACAACGTCTTTCTGCTCTGCCTTTAGATAAAGCTCTTTAAAGCTGTCGGCAACAGTACATTCTTCGCTTAAAACAAAACGGGTAGCCATCTGGACCCCATCAGCTCCCATTTCAACAATCTCAGCAATGTCTTCCCCATTGACTATGCCTCCAGCAGCAATAACGGGTATATCTACAACTTTACGAACCTCCGGCAATATGTCCCTTACAGGGCGGTCGGTCCCCAGGTGTCCCCCCGCTTCTTTCCCTTCTACCACTACCGCACTGGCTCCGAGTTTTTCAGATATCCTGGCCAGTTTTGCCGAAGAAACTATAGGAATAACCGGCACACCAGCCTCCTTCCCCCAGGTAAACATATCCCGGGAAAATCCTGCTCCGGAGACCACATAATCTATTTTTTCATTGATAGCTGCCTTTACCAGGTCAGCAAAATTACCTATAGCAAATAAAACATTAACTCCCAGTATACCGCCTGTCAAACTGCGGGCTTCACGTATTTCCTCGATTAGTTCTTTAGGACTCATCCCTGTTCCTGCTATGGTGCCTGCACCGCCACAGTTAGCTACGGCAGCAGCCAGAGGAGCAAGGGACACCCGTACAGCCATGCCTCCCTGAAAGATAGGTAACTGTACTATCCTATCACCTAGTTTAAGGGGTGATAATTTCAAAGAAAATTCCTCCTTGCAACAATCTGATTAAAAATCTGTTTTATAATTTATAACCTAATATATTGTTCTACTGTTACTATTTTAACATATATTAGTTTAAATTAGTTTAAATATTATATTAGTTTAAATATTATTATCCATACCTAAAAGATTTATAATATCCCGGGCAACTGTTTCTATACTTTTTTCCCGGGTAGATATTTTATGGGGAACTTTACTGTAGACATCCTCCCGTTCATTTAAAAGCTTTCTAATGGTATTCAGAGGATCTTCTCCCTCCAGCAAGGGCCTGCTCTCCCCGGCTCCTACCCTCTGGAGTATTTCTTCAGCCGGTGCCGTAAGGCAGACTACTGTTCCCGCTGCCATTAACAGCTGCTGGTTTTCTTTTTTCAGCAGGGTGCCTCCCCCTGTAGAAATAACCCTGGCCTCTCCCTGGAGAACCTCTTTAAGGGCCCTGGTTTCGGCCTGGCGAAAATAGGCCTCCCCTTTTTCTGCGAATATTTCTGGTACTCCTTTTCCCTCTATCTCTTCTATGAAATCATCCAAATCCACGAAGGAATATTCTAATTTTTTTGCTAGCACGCTTCCCACTGCTGTCTTACCTGTGCCCATAAAGCCTGTTATTATAATGTTTTTCATGTTTTCCTCCCGAAATTTGCAAATAATCAACTTTAAAAAATTTTATAGCAATTTTCCAGGCTTGTCAATATATATTAATATAACTGTACATGATTCAGAAATTGTCATGTAAAAGGACTCCATTAAAAGCAGGGATTACAAAATAAATATGGAATTAAACAGGGAAGAAGAATTACTATACCCTGATAACTGCAAAGGAGGTCATGGTTTGAAAAAAAGGATGTTATTTGCTACAGGCATTCTTTTAGTATTGTTTGCAGGTACCGGCATCTGGGGCTATAATTACTATTACGCTCTGAACCCTGAAATAGAAAGGCAGCTGGAGGAGGAATTTGGAGCAGATTTTTTTGATGTCTTTGACCTGGAGGATATTGATCTTTCCATCCCTTCAGGGGAAGGTGGAGAAGAGGAGAGCAGCCAGAACAAAGACGGAGAAAGGAAGAATGAAGCTATCAATAATGGTGGTGGTGATGGTGGTGATAAAAATAGCAACTCAGAATCGGGGGACCCCTCCCATGAACCAGAAAAAGGTTCAGACAAAGATAAAAATGGGGACAAAAAGCCCGGAGAAGAGCCCGGTGATACCCGGATTACCAAAGAAGCAATAAAGGAAAAGCATATACCCAAAATTAACAACCTGGAAAGTATAGCCCTGGACCGGCTGGATGAACTATTTAAGTCTGCCTATAATGAATACAAGCAGAAGAAAGAAGATGGCTCCTTGAACATCTCTGAGCTGGCCCGTAAATATATTCAGGCAGCCAATAAATTAGAAACCAATGTGGACAAAGCTTTCTATGACATGCTGGATGAAATGGAAGCGAAACTGGCAGAGCATGGCCATTCAACAGATATAATTGACCAGGCAAAAAGAGAATACCGCTCCGCTAAATCTGAAAAAAGATCAGACTTTCTCAGAAAGGTCAGAAATTAGTTTTTCTTAAGGGGGTAAAAACAAGATAGAGAGAGGAGGGGTTAGGGAGGGAGGCAGTTCAAGAAAATTCAGGGGGCTTCACTTCCAATGCGCACCCTCCCCGTAGCCGGGGTCACTATAACGTAAAGCCTGTCCCCTCTTTCATTTTGAAAGCCTACATGGCCTCCCCGGTTGGGAGCTCCTGTATTGGTAAAGCTAAGCCTTTTTAACCCGTGAAATTTTGGAAAATTATTATCAGAAATGGTAATTCCCCGGGGAAGGAATATCCATTCCTTTTCCCCGGAAAGTTCAACGTAGTAAAGGTTTAAGTTACAATAAAATCCTATCATTGTTTTCTGGCTGACGGTAACAGCATGACTCTGGGCTTCCCGTATATTCACTGCCAGGGCCCTGGCAGTGGCATCCAGTAAAAAGTGATCCCTGTTACCTCCCATTTTAGGATAGGTGATTGATGTCAAAATACCCAGCAAAACTATTACCAGAATGACCTCTAAAAGGGTTGTGCCCCTTCTCTCCTTGAAACAGTGTTTCAACTTATCCGCCAACCCCTTCAGCCCCCTTCAATACCCTTTAACTCTCTTAAGACCTATACTTTCCTTCAATTCCTTTCAGCTCGCTATTCTACCTTTACATTCTTTGCTTTTATATTTATTGCCTTGCTCTCCCCTGCCCTATCAACCCTCAGATTCCAGCCACGTGACAGTTATCTCTATTATCAGTTCTGGCTCTGGAGGCGGCTCTAGAAGCTCTTCTCCTTCATCTTCTTCCGCTGCCTCTGGACTTTCTGGGTTTTCTAAAAGCACTGGCCCTGAATTATCATCTGTACTGGAGGGCCCCTTCCCTCCTTCTTCTTCTATCTCCACCTCTATCTCTTCCACTTCTATTTCCACCTCCACCGTAATCCTGTGACTGGCCCTGCCCGCCTGCCCCCGGGAAGTAACCAGCCTTTTGTCCCCCTGCAGCCTGCCCAGGGAAACCCGGAAATGTCCCTGGCCAATATCTTCTTCAATTACCGTCCCCTGACTTTTATAGGTATAATCTTCATATATTGTAGCCAGAGCCAGCTCTATCCCGGCCTCAGCAGCGTACAAGGCCCTTACATTTTCCTCCAGGTTATAAGCAATATTAACTTCCTGTTGGGTATAGTTTAAAAGACTGCTTCCCAAAAGCATTAATATAGACATGGAAAACAATATAATTATCAGGACAAAACCTCCTTCCTTATTTCCTGTCCATATTGGCCTCCATATTCTCTCCCATATTGACTTCCATATTTTTGTCCACATTATCTTCAGTCCTTTATATTTCTAGGTTTCACAGAGGAGGAAAGTGAGTAATTCCTGCCCTGGTCTTTAACCGTAATGGCAAACTCAATGGTGCCGTTTTCCCCAGGGGAAAATGCCAGGGAGTCTACATTATAAGCCACCTTGGTTACTCCGGTGCCGATACAGTACTCCAGGTCTCTCCCCCAAAGGCGAAACTCATGTCGCCTGTAATCTCCAGGAATATAAAAAGTTATTCTATCCCCTGGGCTGTCTATACTGTAATGTAAGGCAAACTTCAGCTCTCTGCCCATCTTATCCATGGCTATACGGGCGTTTTGCTGCAGGTCTATCTGGCAGGAACCTCCCTGGTAGAAGTTCAGGCCTACAAAGTAAAAGGTGTAGGCACAGCCCAGCACAACAGTTAGAAGGGTCAGGGTTAATATTAGTTCCAGGAGCGTAAAACCCTGCTGAGAATTTATCCTTTTCCCACTCATTTTTTTCCCTCTCATTCTTTTTCCTTCTTTCCCTCTCATGTCTCGTCACCGGGGAGCCAGGTAGGAGGTTAAAACTGTTTCCCTCTTCCCTTCATCCCCCTGGACAAATACTTCTACCAGGATAAGCTGAATAACTAAGGGAGGCCCATCACCTCCAGGGGATATTTCCTCCGTGACCAGCTGCAGACTATAATAACGGGTAAAACCCTCCATCTCCTCCCATTCTTCCTCCGGCACCAGGTAATAACCGCCGGAAATCCGCTGCCTCAAGCTTCCAAAGCCCTCTGCCCTGAGCTGCTCCATTTTATCCTGGGCATACAGGGTGCCTCTGGTTTGCCTGCCCGCCCGGTGGCTGAAATCTGTACTCAGAATAAACAGGGACAGCAGGGGCAGTATGAGAATAGCTAGAGCGGTTAAGGCTATAAGGACTTCCAGTAAAGAATATCCCCCGGTGTTTTTCTCCTGCATTTTAGATACACTTCCTCTTCCAATTATAATTATGAGCAGTTCCCCGGGAAGGACTAAAGGGCTCACTGCTATTTATAATTAACTATAGCCCGGACATGAAGGGTACAGGAAAATAAGTCCTCTTCCTTCCTGTCCAGGCTAACCTTTCTTATATCCAGGGCCCTGGAATATCCTTCAATACTTCTGATATAATCAACTATCTCCCCTTCAGGTCCTGAAAGGGTTATAAAAATATCAAAATAATCGCAGCTGCTATCCCCGCAAGAATATAACTCCCCTATCTCTATAGTATGTTTTTCAAAGCTGTGGCTCAAAAACAGTTTTTCCAGCCGGGAAAATAAATCATGTAAGCCCATCTGGCCGGGAATAACAGCTTTCATTTTTATAAGATCTTCCTCCAGCTCCCTTATACCCTCCAGGCTAACTTCCCGCCCCCGGGATAACCGGCTTTCTTTCAGGCTTTCCTCCAGCCTCAGGATTTCCCCTTTAGTTTCTTCTATATGCCTCCAGGTGGGATAGAAATAAAAGAAACAGACAGCCAGGGTAATCATCCCTAAAACCAGGGAAGTCAAAACATACCAGCTTCGCATATTAGCATAAATGGCTTTAAATTTATACAGCATCATCCATGACCTCCGCCAGAGTTTTTACTTTGCCCTGAAAGGAAAAGTAGAAGTAACCCCCATGATGCCCGGTTATTTCCTGGAAATAAACTTTGCGAAAAAGGCCTGCTTCTTCTAAGGTGTTAAGATGCACGGCAATAGCTCCCAAGTTTTCAGACCTGCCCCTCAAGGAGATATCAGACCCCGAACCCGTTATGCTTTCTATTTGAGCTTCATTTGTAAAGGCATTAATGATTAAATCCAGGCAGGGATGCCACTTCACCCCGGAAAAAAAGATTTCTTCCAGCTCCTTTTTATCCTGCTCCAGTCTATCCAGCTGGTCTATTTTTTCTTCCATGTTTTTTCCTTCTTCCAGAACAAGCCGGTATTCTTCCTTTAATTTCTCAAGGTTTATCTCCTCTTCCACCTTTAGATTTTGCAAGGATAATCCGGCAAAGAATACAGCAAATATGTAGACCATAACCCCTGAAATAAAGGCCAGGCGAAGCCAGTTAATCCCCCTGTTTTGAGCATAGTCCCGGGGCCTCAAGTTAATGGACATCCCTGCGCCACCTCCTCAAGGCCAGCCCTATAGCCACATTCAAGAATCTTTTATCCCTGGCAATATTACTGGCAATATTACTGGAAACCTTCTTATCCCACTTCAGGTGCAAGAAGGGGTCAAGGATATAGGTTTCTATGCCCAGTTCAGAGCCAATATAGGAATCCAGCCCTGTAAAACCGGCAGCCCCTCCCGTTATTAAAATGTTCTTTAGCTGCAATTCCCTGTCATCATTTTTGTACAGATAAGAGCTAAGGTTCCGCTGAACCTCCCTCACCAGCTGGGAGGCAGCATCCTCTGCCCCTTTAAGGCTTTTTAAACTATAATTGTTTAACTTATACTCCGCCAGTTCCCGGGATATCTTTTCCTCCTCCATCACCCTGCCAATAATGCTGTTGCTCCCGAAGGCAAGGTTACGGCTGAAGCTATAACAGCTCCCCTCCAGCACATTCATACCGGTAGTCTCAACCCCCACATCCAGCAGGATAAAAATTTCTTCATTCTCAAGGGGCCTTCTGTCCTTCAGGTCAAATCCGAAGTTGCGGATCAGAGCCAGGGGTTCAACCTCTACAGCAGACACGTATAGTCCTGCCAGATCCATAACTTCTATGTACTTTTGAATGATTTCCCAGGGCACGGCGGCTATCAGGATTTTCATCTGCCCCTGGTCAGCGCAGGGAAGCCTGGTATAATCATAGGCTACTTTCTCCAGGGCTATATGCTTCTGTGCCTCGTAGCTCATAGCTTCATAAAGCTCTTTTTGTTTCATTTGGGGAAGAAACAGGCTTCTCAATATTACATTATCCCTGCCCACAGAAATAACGCAGGCTTTTCCTCTAAATATTTTCCTGTTCATCAGGGCTTTCAGGCTTCCTGCCAGTTGTTCTGGTTTTTGAATTTTACCGTCAGAAACAGCCCCGGCTGGAGTTTTGGCCAGGCCGTAGCGGCATAAATAAACTTCTCTTCTGCTTTTTCTAAGCTGTACAGCTTTTATCCCACTGGAACCTATATCCAGGCCAAGACAAGAACTGTTTCTATAACTCAGGAACAAAAGCCCCACCCCCAAAGCTTATATTTAATACAGCCCTGTTAAGTTCAGGTAGATATCCACAATTTCCTGGCCCCAAAGGGCAGTAAAAAAAATCCCCAGGCTCAAAAAAGGACCAAAGGGGATAAAGTCCTTCCGGCTTTTTACCTTCAAAAGAATCAGCGTTATCCCCACCAGGGCGCCGGTGAAAAAGCCGATAAACATGGCCGTTAAGGTCAGTAAAGGTCCCAGATAAAAACCGGCAGCAAACATCAGCTTGATATCCCCGCCCCCCATACCTCCCCGGCTTATTACGGCCAGGGCCAAAAGAAAACCTCCCCCCAGCAGGGCTCCCCCCAGGGCTTCTACCCAGGTAATCTGTGGCCACAATAGCTGCCACAATATACCCCAGGTTAATATAACCAGAACCAGGCTGTTGGGGATAATCTTGTGGTCCAGGTCGATAAAAAAAACTACAATAAGAACAGAAAATAAAAACAAGTATTTAAGCAGTCCGGGGTTAAAACCTGTGGAAAAGTATGTGGCAAGAAACACCAGGCCGGTGAGAAGCTCTACCCCGGGGTACCTGATACTTATACGGCACTCACAGTAGCGGCACCTGCCCCTCAATAGCACATAACTCAACAGGGGTAACAGGTCCAGAAAACCCAGCCTTCTTAAACAGTTTGGGCAGTGGGAAGGATAACTAACAATGTTTTCTCCCCAGGGAAGGCGATAAATGCAGACATTTAAAAATGAACCCAGAATAAGCCCCAGTAAAAAAATAATTACAGGCATATTATTTTCTCCTTCTTTAACCGATATATTGAAACATGTTAAACATGGGCAGCAGAACAGACAGGGCAATAATCCCTACTACTACCGCCAGGAAAATGATCAGCACTGGCTCTATTATGGAGATAAAGCGCTCTGCTACAAATTCCACCTCGGACTCCAGGAAGTAAGCTCCCTTTAGCAGCATCTGGTCCAGCCTTCCGGTATCCTCTCCTACGCTTATCATCTCAACCACCATGGAGGGAAAGAAGTTGCTGTTTTCCAGGGGAAAAGACATTTTATCCCCCCGGGTGACCGCCTCCCTGACAGCGCGGGTGGCCCGGGCAAATAATGTGTTGTTGGCAACCCTCTCCACCAGTTCCAGGGAAACAATAAGTCCCACCCCGCTGGCCAGTAAAGCTGCCAGGATCCTGGCAAAGCGAGCCGCTAAAATCTTTTTGTAAAAGGGTCCGTACAAAGGTAATTTTAACAGCATCCAGTCATAGTAAACTTTTCCCTTATCAGTCCTTACAAATCTCAAAAAAAACAGCACTCCTGCCGCAAGAAAAAATATTAGCAAAGGCCAATAATTAGAAACCCCCTCCCCCAGGGCTAAAACTATCCTGGTCAGAAGGGGGAGCTCTACCCCCATGCCGGAAAACATATCTGAGAAGGTGGGCAGCACCTTGACCAGTAGAAAGGATATAACAAAGACTGCAAGGGCCAGAACAACTACAGGGTAGGTGGTAGCAGTCTTGATTTTTTCCTTCAGGTCGTGCTCTTTTTCAAAGTGCTCCGCCAGCCTTTCCATTACCTCCTCCAGAAAACCTCCTGCTTCCCCGGCTTCCACCATATGGATAACCAGGGGAGGAAATGTTTGGGGATGCCGGGCAAAGGACTCCCAGAGGGTTTTGCCCTGTTCCAGGCTAACGGTGACTTCCTCCAGGGTTTTCCCCAGGGCAGGGTTCTCCCCCTTTCTCTGTAATGTTTGCAGGGAATACAGGGCAGTCATACCTGAAGAGAGCATGGCCCCAAACTGCCTGCAGAAGAGCATGAGGTCCCGGGAGGAGGCCTGCCCCCTGCTGAGCAGGGAAAAAAGCCTGGACCCCTTTAAAAGGTTACTTCTTTCTGAATACTCTTTGACTTTCAATATGTAGTAACCTTGTTCCCAAAGCTCCGCCAGGACCTGCTCCTTTGAGTTCGCCTTTAGTGAGCCCTGGACATTGCTGCCCTGCTGGTCCTTAGCCTGATAGCGAAATGTTGGCATTTTAAACTCTCCCCGTCATCTTAAATTCCCTCAAAGGCCACCCTTATAACCTCGCTTATGGTTGTCTGCCCCCGGGCAACCCTGTCCATACCCTCCTCCTGAAGGGTTACAAAGCCTGCCGCCCGGGCCTGGCTGTAAACATCTTCTACAGAAGGGGTGGTTAAAATAGTTTTTCTCAACTCCTGGTGCATAACCATTATCTCGTGGATAGCCTGCCGCCCCCTGTAGCCGGTGTCATGGCAGGAATCACATCCCCTTCCCCGGTACAGGGTAGGCATCTCTTCTCCTCTATAATATGCCATAAAGGTCTGTTTTTCCTCCCGGGAGGGGGAGTACTCTTCTTTACAGGAGGAGCAGATGACCCTCACCAGGCGCTGGGCAACAATTCCTTTGAAGGCCGAGGACAGCAGGTATTCTGCTACTCCCATATCCAGAAGCCTGGTGATGGCCCGGGGGGCGTCATTAGTATGCAGGGTAGAAAAGACCAGATGCCCGGTAAGCGCTGCCCGGGCGGCAATCTCTGCTGTCTCCAGATCCCTTATTTCCCCGATCATGATAATGTTAGGATCCTGCCTCAGGACAGAACGCAGCGCCTCGGCAAAACCATAATTTATTTTGCTTATAACCTGAACCTGGTTTGACCCCTCCAGGTGATATTCTACCGGGTCCTCCACCGTTATAATATTCTTTTCCCTGGACTTCAAGTGGTTTAAAGTGGAGTACAGCGTGGTGGTTTTACCACAACCCGTGGGCCCGGTAATCAAAATAATCCCACTGGTGCCCGTGATTAGACTTTTGTACATGTTAAAATTTGCCGGGCTTAATTCCAGCCTGTCCAGGGGAACAATTATTTTCTCCTTTTCTAAAATCCGCAAAACTATTTTTTCTCCAAAAATGGTGGGCAGGGTAGAAACCCGCATGTTTACAGAGCCGCCGGCCAGGGGGTAGACAATTCTGCCGTCCTGGGGCAATCTTCTCTCGGTAATATCCATGCTGGCCATAATTTTAATGCGGGACAATATTAGCGGGCGGGTGTTTTTAGGAATAGACATGTGGTCCCGGAGCATACCGTCAACTCTAAGCCTTACTGTTAAGCCCTGTTTGTAAGGCTCAATATGTATATCGCTGGCCCCTTCACTGACAGCCTGCTGTATAATGGAATTGACAACCCTTACTATGGGGGCTTCAT
>CAYYWR010000017.1:6008-13368 GCA_964474145.1 uncultured Syntrophomonadaceae bacterium | reverse complement strand
TCTAGACCTGGATTCAGAAGATGAAGAAGAAGATGATAAAGAAGATGATAAAGAGGATGACGAACCAATTTCAGGGACTCTTAACTGGAAATACAACATGGGTCACCAAAGCAGAACTGACCCGGTCACAGGGAAAGATGGCACAATATATACAGGAAACATGATTGGAATTTATGCCTTTAATCCTGGAGGAACTGTTAAATGGAAGTATGAAATTGGAGATATTTTTGGAATAACCAAAAATGATGATGGAACAATTTACTTTAGCTCTCATGGAATAATAAAAGCAGTAAAAGATGGTGAATTAATTTGGGAAAAAGAGTTAGATGCTTTTAAAGGTGTTCCATTGTTAGAAACAGTTGGAAATGAAAAAGTTTTATATGCAGGAACAAATGAGGGTTTATATGCTTTAAGCCCTGCAGATGGCACGAAAAAATGGCTATTTCCTTTAAAAGAAGATGAGTTTCTTCAGGCTTCGCCCATAAAAAAGGAAGAAGTAATTTACTTTACCAGCTCTGAAGATTTTGGGGTATCTGGAAGTATATTATACGCAATAAACACAGAGGGAGAATTGTTGTGGTCTACTGCTAACAGGGACTGGTGCGCAAACACACTTTCTGCAGGTGATGGTGATGATGGAACAATATATATAGGTGGAATGGATGGCCTTTATGCTGTCAATCCTGATGGAACAAACAAGTGGTTTTTCGATACCCAAAACAGGTGGGTAAATTCTGCTCCTTCAACAGGGGAAGGCGGAAGCATTTATTTTGGAACTGGTCCAGGTTTTGATTTAAAATCCAGGTTTTATGCTCTCACGTCAGAAGGACATCTTAAGTGGTATATGGATATTGATGAAATTGAAGGTAAGTTTAATGATATTAATACTACTCCAGCTATAGATGGCAAGGGTAATATATACTTTGGCTCTGATAATGGTATCCTGTATTGCCTGGAACCAGGCGGAAATATTAAATGGGAGTTTAAAGCAGAGTCAGGTATAAGATCTTCCCCCATCACAGGAGAATCCCTACTATACTTTGGTTGTGATCATGGCTATTTTTACTCACTGGAGTGATCGCGGGTGTTAGCGTCAGTATAATAAAGGAGGCTGATATATCAGATGGCAGGTAAAATAAAGGAAATGATTGAATTGATCGTGGAGCACCGCTCCAGGGGAAACCCGGCTCTGGCCAGGATAACCAAGGCAAAAATATGTCTCAAGGGAATCAACCCGGAAAAATACACTCCTGCTTCAGAAGATAATCCCCAGGTTATGGAGAAGCTGAAAATACTGGCCCGGGAACTCAACATAAACTTCGAGGAGGAGAATTGATATGAGTATAAAGACAGCATATTCTACCAAACAGAATATTCAGGAAGCTGTTAAAGAGATTGGCCAGGAGTTTAAGGATTTTCCCACCAGGGTGGTTATATACTTTGCTTCTTCCATATATCCCCCGGAGGACCTGGCCAGTTCCATGGGGAAGGAATTCCCTGTGCCCCTCCTGTTTGGCTGCTCCACGGCGGGGGAGATGATCACGGGCAAAATGCTGAAAAATTCTCTGGTAGCCATGGCATTAGGGGAGGAAATTATTGGTGACGCAGCGGTGGAAGTAGTGGAGAATTTACCCGATATAAAACAAGTTGAAAAAGCCTTTGACTCTTTTTCCCGGTACTATTCAAAACCAGTTTCCCAGATGGATCCAGAGGAATATGTGGGGATAATACTAATAGACGGATTAAGCATGGCGGAAGAAATAGTTATGGACCGAATTGGGGATTTGACTAACCTGCTTTTTGTCGGGGGCTCTGCCGCAGATGATCTGAAATTTCAGCAGACCCACGTGTACTGTGGAGGAAAAGCTTATACCAATGCAGCAGTGCTGGCCCTCCTGAAACCTGCTGTAAAATTTGATATAATTAAGACCCAGAGTTTTGCGGTCCTGGAGCACAAGCTTACGGCCAGTCGGGTAAAACCTGAGGAACGGGAAGTGCTGGAGTTCAATGGTATCCCTGCCGTAGAGGCCTACAGCAGCGCCCTGAGTGTAAGTCCAGCGGAGGCGGGCAACTACTTAATGCCCAACCCGGTAGGCCTGCTGGTAGAACAAGAAGTATTTGTCCGGGGCCCTCTCCATTTAAAAGGTAACAGTATGGTGTTTGCCTGCCAGATACTGGAGGGAATGGATGTCCACCTGCTAAAAGCTACCGATATCCTGGAAGATACCCGGCGGGTAGTGGAGGAAAAGAAGCAGGAAATGAATGGGCTCTCGGGGTTAATTGAATTCAACTGTGCCTTCCGGACCCTGGTGCTGGAAGGAAACAATCAGGCCGGGGAATACGGGGAAATTTTTAGTCATGTGCCAACTATTGGTTTTTCTACTTATGGGGAGGAATACATCGGGCATATTAACCATACATCTACCATGCTGGCCCTGGGCTTACCAGATAAGGGATAGTTGTCAGAAGCATATAACGACAAGACCCCTGACCTGACCCCTGACCCCTGAACCCTGAAGGTTATGCAGGAAAAAACCGGGCCTGTTAATATTTAATGCCTAAGGAGAGTAGTATAAATGAATGTTATAAAAATCGGCATAGTGGGGGGAAACCAGAAAGCAGCTTCCCTTATAGATGCCCTTTCCCAGCTGGAAAACGTGCAGCTGACTGGGCTTTGTGACATAAATAATCAGGCCCCGGGAGTCCTCCTGGCCCGGAAATTAAGGGTCCCCGTTTACGCCAGTTACCGGGAGATGCTTTCCCGGGGGAGGCTGCACCTTATATTTGAGGTAACCGGCAGCCGGAATGTCCTGGACCTTTTGACCCGGGAAGTCCCGGCGGAAACCCGGGTGGTGGAGCCCATGGTGGCCAGCCTGATTATTTCCCTCATTGACCAGATGCAGGAATCCAAGGGCCAGGCAGAATCTTACCTGCAGGATATTGACAACCTGGTGGAGGAACTGGTTACTACTAACGAAAGGCTCCGGGAGCTGGATAAGTTAAAGTCTGATTTTATTTCCACAGTATCCCATGAATTAAGGACCCCCCTTACCTCTATCCTGGGTTTTGCCAAGATTATTACTAAAAAATATAACGAGGGAATAGTTCCCCAGGTTATGAGCCAGGATAAAAAGGTCCTGCGGACGGTGAAGCAGGTGAGGGACAACCTGGGGATTATTGTCACCGAGGGAGAAAGGTTGACCAAGCTGATAAATGACGTGCTGGATCTGGCCAAGATGGAGTCGGGGCGGGTGGAATGGAATATAGAAGCCCTATCACTGGAAGAAATTGTTGACCGGGCCCTGTCAGCCACCTCTTCCCTTTTCCAGGATAAAGGGCTGGAGGTAATTCGGGATATTGAGGAAAACCTGCCAGTGGTGAAAGGAGACCGGGACCGCCTGATACAAGTAATTATTAACTTGTTATCTAATGCTGTCAAGTTTACCGAGAAGGGCCTGGTCGCCTGCCAGGTCCGCCGGGAGGGAGGGCAGATAAGGGTCATCGTAAAAGATACGGGGGAGGGTATAGCTCCGGAGGATCTGGAAAAAGTATTTGAGAAGTTCCAGCAGGTGGGGGATACCCTGGTAAGCAAGCCTGAGGGCACCGGCTTGGGGCTGTCCATATGCCAGCAGATAGTGGAGCATCACGGGGGAAAAATCTGGGCAGAGAGCCAGCCAGGGCAGGGCAGCACTTTTTCCTTTAGCTTGCCCCTGGAGGAAGATATGCTGGAAGGCTTGAGCTCCCCCCGGACTATAAGTTTTCAGGGGCTAGTCAAGCAGCTGCAGGAACAGGCCTCGCCCCATCTCTCTGGAAGGCATATCCAGCAGGGGGGACATATCCTGGTGGTAGATGACGATAATAGTATCCGGGAATTGCTAAGGCAAGAACTGGAAGCAGCTGGATACCAGGTTTCTGAAGCCAGGGACGGCCTGGAAGCCCTGCACATGGTCAAGAAAGATTTGCCAGGCCTGGTCATCCTGGATATAATGATGCCTGGCATGAGCGGCTTTGATACGGCAGCAATGCTAAAGAATGACCCCCTTACCATGGACGTGCCTATTTTAATTTTGTCTATTATAGAAGACCGGGAAAGGGGTTTCCGTATCGGGGTAGACCGTTATCTTACCAAACCTGTAGCCACGGATATATTGCTAGGGGAAGTAGAGGCCCTGTTATCTAAGGGGGGATCCAGTAAAAAAGTTATGGTGATTGACGAAGACCTCTCTTCCCTGGAAATACTGGGGGAGGTGTTGGAGAACAGGGGTTATAAGGTGGTCAGGGCTAATAACGGCAGGGACAGCATTGACCAGGCTCTGCAGGAAAAGCCGGAAATGATTATTATAGATGCCCTCCTATCTCAAAGGGAAGGTATACTGGAGGCTTTGAGGTTTAAAAAGGGCATGGAAGACAGTTTATTTATACTCCTGGGGAAGGATGAATATCCTGAATCTACAGGATAATTTAATCGTAACTAACCCAACTTCAAGCATATCCGGAGTCATACACAGCATGGGAATTTCAAGCATAGTTATAAGATCTTCGAATAACAGGTTGAAACTTATCAGGTAAAGGGAGAGTTTTATATATGCCTGCTGGACAAGCTAAAGATATTACCAGGGTTGCGTTATTACTAGCCATAATATTTGTAGCTCAACAGTTCAGGTTTCAATATCTAACGGGATCCATAGTTAATTCTATATTTATTACGGCTGTTTTCTTTGCAGGGCTAAGGGGAGCTATAGCCTTGAGCATATTATCTCCCCTCCTGGCCATTACACAGGGAGTCATGCCCCTGGTGGCACTTTACCCTTTTATTGTAGCAGGCAATATTATCTTCGTATATGTTATAAGCAAACTTAAAGAAAACATTTTTGTTGCCCTTATTACAGCATCCTTTAGCAAAGCATTAATCATAGGTTTATTTTCCGCAACAGTACTGCCCTTGCAGGGGGCTTTAATAATTGGGTTAAGCCAGTTAATTACAGCTGGTATCGGCAGTATGATTTTTTTATCGATTATTAACAGAATCTTATAGAAACTAAACAAGCAAAGAATGTTACAACATAAAAAAAGCGATTTGACTTGGGGATTGAAAATCTTTTAAAATATGACTGTAAGTATTTACAGGCACTTGCATGCTATTTACATTATTGCAATCATTGCTAAAATATGATAAGCTTTACCATAAACAAGGCAAGAGGTGTACATAATATATGAAATCCATTCTTTTTACGATAGAGGACAACTGCATAGGATGTAATAAATGCATTTATCATTGCCCGGTGATTGATGCCAATATTTCCTTCATTCCCCCCGATGGCAGTAATAAAATTCGTGTAAATGATGAAAAATGCATAATGTGTGGGCGCTGTCTTGATGTTTGCGATCATTTTGCCAGGGATTTTCGTGATGATATCCAGGTTTTTTTTGAAGACCTTCAACGGGGCCTTCCCATCTCTGTGATTGCTGCTCCTGCCATAAAGACGAACTTTCCCCAGTACCAGAAGTTGTTTGGCTTCCTGCAGGAGGCAGGAGTTAAGAACTTTTATGACGTTTCCTTTGGTGCCGACATTACCACCTGGGCCTACCTGCGAGAACTGGAGCAAAACAGAATCAGTTCTGCCATTGCCCAGCCCTGCCCCCCCGTGGTAAACTACATACAAAAACACTGCCATGACATTTTAGATAACCTGGTAACAATACAAAGCCCCATGATATCTACAGCTATTTACCTGAAAGAATACCTGCAAATTGAAGACAAGCTTTGCTTTCTTTCCCCCTGCATTGCCAAGATATGGGAAATTAACGAGCCCGAGTCCAGGGGCCTGATTAGTTACAGTGTAACATTTTACAAGCTAATGCAGTATCTGGAGGAACAGGAGCTAAAGCTTGAAGCATATCCGGAAGTAGACTATAGTCTAACTGCTCGCAGCCTGGGAGAGATTTATAGTCTCCCCGGAGGCCTTAAGGAAAACGTATACTATTATAATCCCCATGCCTGGGTAAAGCAGGTAGAGGGAACAGATTACGCTTATCAGTACCTCCAGGAGTACAGCCGCCGTAAGGAAGAGGGAAAGTCCCTACCCTTTTTGGTAGACATCCTGAGCTGCCAGCACGCCTGCAATATCGGTTCAGGCACGTGCAAACGTTTGGATGTTACCCATGTAGAAGAGATTACCAATCAACTCAAAGTGAATAGAAAAAGCAAGCAAAACATGGGGGATAAAGGGGAGATACTGGCCTATTTTGATAACAGCTTAAGGCTAAAGGATTTTGAGCGCAGTTATAGAAAAGAGGAAGTCAAGCCTTTTATCCAGGCCACTGAGGCAGAATTGGAAGGAATATTCCAGAGTATGCGCAAATCAACTACAGAGGCCCGCAGCATTAACTGTAATGCCTGCGGCTATGTTAGCTGCTTGCAAATGGCCCGGGCCGTTTATAATGGTTTCAATCATATAGAAAATTGCCTGGATTATAGCGCCCAGCTTTCCACAGAAAGGGATGTCCTGGAGAAAAAGAATAAAGAAATTGTCAAGCTCCTGGCAGAGATGCAGCAAAAGTCGGAAGAGCTGAAACTGGCCAATAAAAGATTAAAAGAGTTAGACCAAATGAAGTCAGACTTTCTCTCAACCGTTTCCCATGAATTAAGAACCCCCCTTACCTCGGTCCTGGGTTTTGCCCGCATGATTGAAAAGAAGATGGCTGATGTGGTTTTGCCCCAGGTGCAGACGGAGGATAAAAAAGTCAACCGGGCTTCACGGCAAGTACAGGATAATTTGAGAATTATCGTTTCTGAAGGGGAGAGGTTAACCCAGCTGATAAATAATGTGCTGGATATCTCCAAGATGGAAGCAGGGAGAGTCGACTGGAACATGGATTGGCTTTCTATGGAAGAAACAATTGACCGCACCATAGCTTCCGTAGCTTCCCTCTATGAAATGAAAGGCCTGGAACTACAAAAGGAAATAGAGGGAAACCTGCCCCTTGTTTATGGAGATGAAAATCGTATAGTTCAGATATTGCAGAACCTTTTTTCTAATGCCCAGAAGTTTACAGAGCAGGGCAGGGTAATTTGCCGGGCTTTTAGCGACAACACTCATTTACAGGTCAGTGTTACTGACCAGGGTGTGGGAATTGCCTCTGAGGATTTAGATAAGGTGTTTGATAAATTCAAACAAGTAGGGGATACCCTGACGGACAAGCCATCGGGGACAGGCCTGGGCTTGCCTATTTGTAAAGAAATTATTGAAAACCACGGAGGAGAAATAAGGGTAAGCAGCGAGCCTGGTAAGGGTAGCACCTTTTCCTTTTCTCTGCCCCTGAAACCGGCAGCTGATGCAGCAGAAGAAAACACAGAAGA
>CAYYWR010000017.1:0-5908 GCA_964474145.1 uncultured Syntrophomonadaceae bacterium | reverse complement strand
TAATGATCGTAGATGATGAGAAGCAAATCCGCAAGCTTCTCAGGGAGGAGCTGGAAGAAAAGGGGTATCAGGTAAGGGAGGCAGTTGATGGGATCATAGCCCTTGAAATGATCAGGAAGGAAAAGCCTGACCTGGTGCTTTTGGATATAAACATGCCCCATATTTGCGGTTTTGACGTGGCTGCCGTGATCAAAAACAATCCAGAAATGTACAGGATTCCTATTGTCATCGTTTCTATTGTGGAGGACAGGCAGCGGGGGCTGATGCTGGGTATTAGCGACTATTTTACCAAGCCTGTTGATATGGAAGAGCTTATTAAAGTTATAAATAAGTTGATTGGTTAAAAGTGAAGCGTATAACCCGGTAGACTGGGCAGTCGCTGCAAACATAAGGTTTCAGGGAGTGGTTGCTAAGTATTGCTGCCCAGGTGAATGGTGAAAGGAGGAAAGAAAAATGCCAAAACTGTTAATTGTTGATGACGAGCCCCATATCCGCATGCTATTAGAGCAAACATTGGAAGATCTGGAGGATGAGGGGGTAGAGCTTTTAATTGCCGAAAACGGGGAAGAAGGGCTGGAATATATTTTGGAAGAAAAGCCTCAACTGGTCTTTCTAGATGTGATGATGCCCAAAATGAACGGTTTTCAGGTGTGTAATAAGGTAAAAAAAGAACTTAATATTGCGGAGGTCCACATTATTTTACTGACGGCCAAGGGTCAGGAATTTGACAAAGAAAAAGGGAAAGAGGTGGGGGCGGACTGCTACATGACCAAACCTTTTAACCCTGATGAAGTAGTGGAAAAAGCCCGTAAAATACTGGGTCTTGATTAGCACATTAGAACTATAGCCTGGTTGCCTGGTTGCCTGGCTGTGGCTGCCCCGTTTCTTCCTGTGAATCCTTAAAGGGCAGGGTGAAACAGAAACTGCAGCCCTGGCCCGGAGCACTCTCCACCCAGATTTGTCCACCGTGGTGTTCTACAATCTCTTTACAGATAGATAGCCCCAGCCCTGTCCCCTGGGGCTTGCCCGTAAGGGTGTCCCCAACCTGCTTGAATTTCTCAAAAACCTTGTCCTGCTCTGCAGGATTGATACCAATGCCTGTATCTATTATCTTTACCAGTATATTTGTGCCGTTGTGTCTGGCTACGGAGATATTAACACCTCCTTCCTCTGTAAATTTCATGCCGTTGGAGAGGAGATTGATAAAAACCTGGAGCAGGCGGTCTCCATCGCCATAGAGGGGAGGCTGGCCTGCCTCCAGGTCCGTGGTGAGGAACAGCCCTTTCTGCTGGAAAAGGGGCCTGGTAGCTGCCAGGGCCTTCTGAACCACCTGGTATATGTCAATCTCTTCACATTTCCACTCAGTGCGGCCCGCCTCCATCTTGGCAATGTCCAGCACTTCATTGATAAGGTTGGTAAGGCGCTGTCCTTCGGAAATTATAATATCCAGGTTTTCCTGTACCTGCCGCACTGCCCGGGTCGTCTTTTTCTCTTCCGTGTTCATGAGGGGAAGGAGCGTATTGTCAAACCGCTTTTTGATAATAGAGGTAAATCCCAGGATGGAAGTGAGGGGGGTGCGCAGCTCATGGGAAACGGAGGAAAGGAAGTCTGTTTTCAGCTGGTCCAGTTCTTTAAGCTTCTCGTTGGACTGGCGCAGTTCTATTTCCACCTTTTTTCTTTCACCTATCTCCTGCTGCAGCTGCCTGGTTTCCCGCAGGTCCTGGGCTACCAGGGCGACCCCCACCAGGTCTGCTTCATTATCCCTGACCGCCGTGGCAAAAAGGCGAAAGGGGTACGGGGAGCCTTGCTTAGTATAGATCTCCAGTTCATGCTGCAAGGATGAAAGTTTGCCATCTTCCATCTGTTGAAAAACTTCTTTGAGGCGTGCCGCCTCAGTTTCTGGAAAAAGGGTAAATACCGGTTTCTCCATAAGTGCACCCATGGGATAACCCAGAATTAGCTCAACCTGGTTGTTAAGGTGAGCGATCTTACCCTGACTATCTGTGAGCAACAGCATATCCTGAATGTTGTCCAGGATTTCATCAGAAGCAAGGGCCGGGGTAAGTTCCATGAGGCGGTAACGGGAGATGGCATACCACATGCCGAAAGCCCAGATAAGGGTGAGGAAAGAGGGAATCTTGGGAAACCGGGTTATCCCCCAGAAGGGAAGCATTGTTTCATTGAGGAATGTTAGAGCAACCGTTGTTAATACGGTAATGATTACAATGTTTGCCTGTTTTTTTTGACGGCGGCTGGCACTTCTATTTCGCCATTTTACCAGAAAGAAAACTGCCAGCAGTACGAAGCCCAAATAATAGGCATTAAAGGCATGGAACCAGTTTGAATTCATGGGGGGTAGTCCGTTCCAGCCGTAACTTTCCAGAGAAAAGTCAATCACAGTCAATTGTGAAGTTATTTCCCGCCAGGCAAAAAGCAATCCTGGCAGATAAATAAGATAGTGCGCCGGGTTGTATCTATAGGCTTGAACGCGTTCTGTGAGCAGCAGGGTAAAGTGAAGGAAAAGAGCTGGTATCAGTGCCCAGGCAGGGGAAGAAACCTTAATCCAGAAAAAAGCCGCCTCCCTGGTTGGAGCGGGAAAAAGGAATGTTATGCAGAGTGACCAGTAGGCAAAGGCAAAACAGAGGATACAAAAAATAACAGTGAGCCGGGAACGGGCTTTTTTCCCCAGCACTGTAACACCAAGGTAAATAAATATTATAAAGGAAGTAAAAAGGAGCAGTGAATATAAGTTCATAAGCTTCACCTTCTCAAGCAATAAATATTGACAGGTTTTGACTTGCCCTTGACGGTTTTTTCAGCCAGGGGTTCCATAGGGAAACTGTCTTTGACCTGCTGGTAGACCGCTTCACTGAAGAGTACTTGTCCCGGTGTGGCCATGGATTCCAGGCGCTGGGCCAGGTTGACCGTGTCCCCTATAGCTGTGTAGTCCATGCGGCTTTCTGTGCCTATATTACCTACAACAGCTTCACCGATGTTAATTCCAATACCCGGCTGCAGGTTTATTTTCCATCTCTCCCAGGCTTGCTCCTGCAGGCTGGAGATCTCCTGCATAATCTGCTGCGCAGCCTTTACAGCCCAGTAGGCATGGTTGTCCAGGAGCAGGGGAGCGTTAAAGAATGCCATTACCGCATCGCCGATGAACTTGTCAATGGTACCTTTATTATCAAAGATACACTGGGTAACTATTTCAAAAAATTGGTTTAACAGCTCTACCGTTTCCTCTGGGCTTAACTGTTCCACAAATGTGGTAAATTGCCTTATATCCACAAAGAGAACAGTAATTTCCCGGCTTAAGCCCCCCAGTTTAAGGTTTTGCTCCCCCAGGTTAAGAATTTCATCCACCACCTGGGAGGCCACGTAACGGCCAAAAATGCGAGTAACCTGTAACTTTTCCTCCTGTTCTTTCAAAAAATTGTCAAAGAGGTGGATGTTTTCCAGGGTACTGGCTCCCTGAAAAGCCAGAGCAGACAGGAGCTTCAGGTCTCCTGCCGAGTAGTTGTGGGGTTCCCCTGTGCCCACGGCAACCACGCCAGAACACTTATCCTTAATTACCAGGGGCGCACAAATTAAGGAGCTTACAGGAGATTTCTCCTCCAGGCAGCGGGGGTCAGACTTGCAGTCATTGACAATCTCCCCCTTGCCGCTCAAGACTACCTCCCCGGTAATACCCTTTCCCACCAGTTCTATTTTTCCCTGCCAGATATCTTTTCCCCAGGTTGCCACAGGCTTTAATAACCCGCTCTCTTCCTCCAGTATCAAAAATCCAATATAGTCTGCCCGGATAATCTTTTGAATTTCAGAAATAACCACGCGGGCTACGTCTTCCTTGTTTAGCAAAGCAGTTAGCTTTTCTGTTATTTCGTAAAGAAGGTTGATTTCTTTATACTTGTCCAGGGTTTCTTTCCCCAGCTCCTTTTTCTCAACCTCCTGGGCAGCCAGGTGGGAAATAATAGATGCTGTCAGGCGGGCCTGCTCTGCCTCTCCCCTAACCAGTCCAATGGTTTTGCCCTTAAGGTTGATGGGAAAGGTAGCTGGTGTCCCTGCTGGATCAACTCCAAAGAGAAGACGGCCATCCGCATCTGTAATAGACACTCTGGGAGCAGGGGCAAGGACATCACCCAGCAAAGCAGAAATATCTTTTTTCTTGAGCAGTCTTTTTAAGCTTACTTGCACTTGTATCACCTCCGGGGGTTTAAATTTTTTGGGTCCTGCTGTGGCTGCAATGCTTTCCCTTGAGGCTGCTTAAAGGGCAGGGTAAAACAAAAACTGCAGCCCTGACCCGGAACACTCTCCACCCAGATTTGCCCACCGTGGTGTTCTACAATCTCTTTACAGATAGATAGTCCCAGCCCTGTTCCCTGGGGTTTATCCGTAAGAGTGTCCCCAACCTGCCTGAACTTATCAAAAACCCTGTCCTGTTCTGCAGGCTTGATGCCGATGCCTGTATCTGTTACCCTCACCATTATCTCCCCGTTGTCATGGTTGGCCGCCACGTAGACAGTAATACCGCCCTCCTCTGTAAATTTCATGCCGTTGGAGAGGAGATTGATGAAAACCTGGTAAATTCGATCCTTGTCGCCATAGAGGGGAGGCAGGTCTGCCTCCAAATCCGTGGTGAGGAACAATCCTTTCTGCTGGAAAAGGGGTCTGGTAGCTGCCAGGGCGTTTTGAACCACCTGCTGTAAATCAAACTTATCTTCTTTCCACTCTATGCGGCCCGCTTCCATCTTGGCAATATCCAGCACTTCATTGATAAGGTTGGTAAGGCGCTGTCCTTCGGAGATTATAATATCCAGGTTTTCCTGTACTTGCCGCACTGCCCTGGCTGCTTTTTTATCTTCCCTGTCCACATGGGGTAGCAGCACCTTTTCAAAACGCTTTTTGCTTGTGGAAGCAAACCCCAGGATGGAGGTGAGGGGGGTGCGCAACTCATGAGAAACAGAGGAGAGGAAATCGGTTTTCAGCTTGTCCAGTTCCTTTAACTTTTCGTAGGACCTGCGGAGTTCTATTTCCGCTTCAGTTTTTTCCCTGATCTGCTCCTGCAGTTGTCTTGTGGGGCGCAAGTCATGTCCGGTAACAACAGCACCAATCAGGTCGGCAGACCGGTCGTATACAGGAGAGCAATAAATTCTTATGGGAATCAGGTGCTCATCTTTATTACTGGTTATAAGATGAAGTTCCCTGCTACCCTCCGGCTCACCCCCTGTTTTCAGTGGAGACAGATACTCTTCAAAAAGTTCCTTTTCGTAAAATATCCAGCTCATGGGGGAGCTAGAGATGGATTCACCACCATTGATTTCGTTTTTCAAAACCAGGTTTGCTTTTATAATATTCCCCTCCCGGTCAATAAGTGCCAGGTAATCTTTTACCGTTTCCAGAATTTGTTCGGCAGCCATACCAAAGTGGAGAGACATCAGCTTGTATTTTTCAATGGAAACCCAGGTTCCTATTGCCCAGATTATAGTAATAATTGGTGCCAGAGCAGGTATTTCATAATCCAGGGCAGGGAAAGCAAGATTGGTGGCAAACCCTGACAGTAGCACAAAAATACCACTCACTACGATAATACGGGACTGAGTCTTTTCCCGGCGATAAAAAGATCTACGTCCCCACCGGTAAACAAACAGGAGCATTAAGGACATGCAGATAAGCAGGTAAATGTTATAGAAAAGAAACCAGAAAGATCTTCCATCAACAACGGTAGACATGCCGAAGCTTGTCTCTTTAAAATCGTAAACAAAAAGGGTTCCAGTCATGCTCTGGTAAAGTAATATGGCTGCTGGGCAATAAATCAATAAGATAAGTAAGCGCCACTTGTTTTTATTTAACCGGGAGGATATTCCCACCAGCACCATACTAAAATGCAAGATTATGGCGGGAAAGGTTG
>CAYYWR010000016.1:0-13725 GCA_964474145.1 uncultured Syntrophomonadaceae bacterium | reverse complement strand
GTATACACCAGGTTTCTCTGCAGCAGAATAAAGTGCTGGGTCACGACAGGCAGTATTACCACCGGGTACTCGCTACCCTGGCTTTTATGAACAGAAATTGCATAAGAGAGGACCAGTTCGTCCAACTCATTTAGGCTGTATCTTACCACCCGATTATCTTTCAGATCGGGATAAACTACCTCTACTTCACCATCTTCAGTGTTTATTTCCTTTATCCTTCCTATGTCTCCGTTATAAACTTCCTTTTGATAATTATTTTTGGTCTGCATAACTTTATCCCCCAGGCGGTAAACTTCGCTTCCATAGTTAATCTGGATCTTATTTCTGGCAGCGGGGTTCAGGGTCTCCTGCAGCCGGTTGTTCAAATTGTCCACCCCTACCAGAGTTTTTCGCATGGGAGTAATTACCTGGATATCCTCAACAGGGTTAATGTTTAAATATCGGGGTATCCTGTAATGGCATAAATCTAATATAGTATTCAATATTTTTTCCGGTTCCTGTTCCTGAATAAAGAAAAAGTCCTTGTTCTTTTCATTTATCAGGGGAAAGCTGCCGTTATTAATGCGGTGGGCATTTACAATAATCAAGCTCTCCCGGGCCTGTCGAAATATTTCCTCCAGGGTTACCTGGGGAATAGCTTCAGACTTTATAAGTTCCCGCAAAACATTACCCGCTCCTACAGAGGGAAGCTGGTCCGTATCCCCTACCAGAATTAACTTGCAAGTTGAGGGTAACGCTTTCAGCAGGTTATACATCAGGAGAAGGTCTACCATGGAAACTTCATCCACTATCAAGACATCTGTTTTTAAAGGATTATCTTCGTTTTTCTTGAACCCCAGGTCTCCGTCAGAATAACCGTATTCCAGGAGACGGTGTATAGTCCTGGCCTCCCGCCCCGTAGCATCTGTCATGCGGCGGGCCGCTCTTCCTGTGGGTGCCGTAAGAGTTACCTGCATATCTCCCTGCTCAAAGATGCTGATTAGCGCCCTGATGGTAGTTGTTTTTCCCGTCCCGGGCCCACCGGTTATAATCAGTATCCCTTCCTCCAGAGCTTTTTCCAGAGCCTCCTGCTGCCTGGTGGTTAGCTCTATATTTACATCCTCCCCCTTTACCCCTGTTTTATGGTACAGGCTCAACTGGCAGGACTTTAAACTCAACAGCTTTCTGGCTATGCCTTTTTCCGCATGATAAAAGGGAGCAAGATAAACCAGCCTTTCCTGTGTTTCTGGTTCCCGCTCTATAAATAACTCCTTTTCATTTGTGAGCTGGGTAATTTGCTCTTCAATAAGGGAGTCTTCAATTTCCTCTTCTTCATGGGTAAAAAGATTTCTAATTTTCTCATTGATTTCTTCCTGGGGTAAAAAGACATGTCCCTCCCCGGCTCCCTCCCATAAAACAAATTGAACTGCCGCCTTAATCCTGTAGGAAGAACGAAGATCCATTCCTAATTTAAGGGCTATTTTATCCGCCGTCTTAAACCCTATACCGGTGACTTCTGTGGCCAGGCGGTAAGGATTTTCCTTGATTTGAGATATGGTGTCCTTTTTGTAACGTTTGTATATTTTAACAGCGAGGCTGGGACTGACGTCATAATTTTGAAGAAAAATCATAACGTCCCTGATATCTTTTTGTTCTTCGAAACCTCTGGATATAGTTTCTGCCTTCTTTTCCCCTATTCCCTCCACTTCACTTAAACGGTGGGGTTTTTTTTCTATAATCTCTATAACTTCCTGTCCAAAATAAGAAACCAGCTTTTGGGCTGTGGCCGGCCCAATCCCCTTAATTAAGCCGGAACCTAGAAATTTTTCAATGCCCTTCAATGTCCGGGGCATAGTAGATTCATAACTTGTTGCTTTGAACTGCCGTCCAAATTTCGGGTTATTAACCCACTCCCCCTCTATTTTTAAAGACTCTCCCGGGGTTAAGGGGGGAAAAAATCCTACCACAGTTATCAGCTTATTATTTTTGCCAGGAGGCAATAACCTGATCACCGTAAAATCATTTTCGCTGTTCTGGTATGTAATTCTTTCCAGGGTGCCCTCTATAACCGACATTTAAATACTACTCCCCCATTTGATCCCTGATTCTTTTTAATCAATACTCTTGAGAAGATTTAAAACATTAGTAGTAGGAGACTGCAGCCTCTTTTAATTTTTTTGCCTTATCTGTTTTCTCCCAGGTAAGGTCCAGATCCTCTCTTCCAAAATGACCGTAAACGGCCAGATTCCTGTAAATAGGCCTGCGCAGGTCCAGATCCCGTATGATAGCCCCAGGCCTCAAGTCAAAGTGCTGTGTAACCAGTTGGGCTATCACTTCATCAGAAACCTGGCCAGTAGCAAAAGTATCTACCATTACCGAAACCGGGCGGGCCACTCCAATGGCATAGGCTATCTGGACTTCACAACTGTGGGCCAGCCCTGCAGCTACAATATTCTTTGCTACATACCGGGCAGCATAGGAGGAGGACCGGTCAACTTTGGTGGGATCCTTCCCGGAATAAGCTCCTCCTCCGTGGCGGGAAAAACTGCCATAAGTATCCACAATGATTTTGCGACCGGTTAAACCGGCGTCCCCCAGGGGGCCTCCCACCACGAACCTGCCGGTAGGATTGACATGGATTATGGTGGATTCATCCAGCATATGGGAGGGTATTACTTCCTTTATAACATTATCGACTATATCCTGGCGAATAATGTCCAGTGAAACACTGGGATCGTGCTGACTGGAAACTATTATGGTATGAACTCTCCTGGGCACCTCGTTTTCATACTCTACGGTAACCTGAGTTTTTCCATCGGGCCTCAGGTAGGGCAGCACTTTATTCTTCCTTACCTCTGCCAATCTCCTGGATAGTTTATGGGCCAGGGAAATAGGAAGGGGCATTAGCTCAGGAGTTTCATTTACGGCATAGCCAAAGACCATCCCCTGGTCTCCAGCCCCTACATTTAATAACTCATCAGCATCCTCTTCTCCTGACTTGACTTCAAAGGACTTGTCTACCCCCAGGGCAATATCCGGGGACTGCTCATCAATGGAAGAGAGAACTGCACAGGTGTCGCCGTCAAAGCCAAACTTGGCCCTGGTATAACCAATTTCTTTAATTGTGTCCCTGACTATTTTGGGAATATCCGCGTAGCAGTTGGTAGTTACTTCCCCTACTACCAGCACCAGTCCTGTAGTTACTGTGGTTTCCACGGCTACCCGGGAAAGGGGATCTTTATTTAGCATTACATCCAGTATAGCATCGGATATCTGATCGGCAACTTTGTCAGGGTGCCCCTCCGTAACCGATTCCGAGGTAAATAATTTTTTCATTTTATTTTTAACACTCCTTTTAAAGCAATTTTATACATGGGGTGGGGTAAACATGGGGAAGGTTCTGCTGCTTCCCTTGGGTCCTTCCCTTGCTCAGGAAGCGCAGGAATGTTCCCGTGTCACTCTTGGGTACGCTGAAACCTTTCCCGCAGCACCACTTATAACTTCTTTTCGCTGTAGTGTTATTCTTCGTAAGTATTAAAATTATACTGCTGTCAGGCCGAATAATAACTCTCCGGAAGCAGCCAGTTCATCTCCAGCATAGGCCTTCCCTTCTCCCCTGCCCAGGGAAGTCCTCATTTTGGTCAAAACAACCTCCATTTTCAGCTGATCACCGGGGACTACCTGTCTTTTGAACCGCACTTTATCCATGCCGGCAAAAAGGGCCAGCTTACCCTTCTTGTCCTCCATAGACAGCAGGGCAACAGCGCCCACCTGGGCCAGAGCTTCTATAATCAATACCCCCGGCATAACCGGGTAGTTGGGAAAATGTCCAGTGAAGTAAGGTTCATTCATGCTTACATTCTTCAGGCCTACCGCCCTTTTACCCGGTTCCAGCTCCAGTATATAGTCTATCAGCAAAAATGGCGGCCGGTGGGGAATTATTTTTTGTATTTCTCTAATATTCAGCATGCTTCATCACTCCTGGCAAAAAAATAAAAAGCCCTGACCAAACCTCAGGTTCAGGACTTTATTTGTATTTACTAAAGGTTTAGCTTCTTTCCCAATTGTTTTACAGCTTTATAAGCCGCAGAATCTTCAGGCAGTTCAATCAAGGGTTTACCCTTCAAGTCATACTCTGCTACCAGGGGATCCAGGGGTATCTGAGCCGCCAGAGTCAAACCGGTTTTTTCAATCTCATCCTTAAGATTTTCCACATCTTCCTCCGCCTGGGCCTTGGTAACCACAAGGTAAATTTCCCCCACCTTGATTTTAACAGACTTAACAATTTCGTATACCCTTCCGGCGGTGCGAATTCCCCGGGCTGTAGAGTCACTGGTTATGATAAGGACATCTACATCACTTACAATTTTACGGCTCAAGTGTTCCAGTCCTGCTTCATTATCTACCACAACGTAATCATAGTTTTCTCTAAGGGTTTCCAGATGCTTGCGGAGTAAATCGCTGGGATAACAATAGCAACCCGGACCATGGGGATTTCCCATGACCACTAAATCGTAGTTATCGGTTTCCAAAAGAGCAGTATGAAGGTTGTATTCAACAAACCTTTCCTTAGTCATGCCCGTAGGAACTTCCCGGGGATCCTTGGTCTTTTCCAGTATGTCACTTATAGTAGTGTCTACTTCCAGACCCAGAGCCTCATTGAAATTGGCATTGGCATCAGCATCTACACCTAAAATAGATTTTCCTGGCTTTTCCTCGGCTATATATCTGGTAATAAGAGCACACAGGGTAGTCTTGCCGGTGCCCCCCTTACCTGCTATAGCTATTTGCTTTGGCATATAATAGCTCCTTTCACTTATATTATGGCAATCTGTATTCAATTATATAAAACAAATATTAAAAATGCAATATCATTTACTGCTATGGCTGCAGCTATCATCATTGTTCTTAACTGATGGGAGCAGGCCGCTTATTCCTCTTTTACCCGGTAGACATGTGGTGTGTTTCACCCGGGGCCAGTATTATACACTGAGCCTGTGTTCTCTTTTCTACCTGTTCCTTGAAGTCTTCCGGGTCACATTCAATAACCGGGAAAGTATTGTAGTGCATGGGTATAACAGCGCCAGGCTCTACCATTTCTGTTGCCATTACTGCATCGGGAATACCCATGGTAAAATTATCACCAATGGGGAGTATGGCCAGGTCTATGTTTTCCAGCTGGCCTAAAAGTTTCATATCACTGAAAAGACAGGTGTCACCGGAAAAGTAAATAACGTGGTCGTAGAACTTTACTATAAACCCACAAGCGTGCCCCCCGGGTATACCTGAACCATGGAAAGCGGGGGTAACACGTACATACCCAAAATCAAAGATATGCTTTCCCCCCAGGTGCATGGGGTGAGCCCTGGTGCCTCTTGCCTCACAGGTGGTGGCCACCTCAAAGGTGGATATAACCAGGGCATCCTGGCTCCTGGCTATTTTCAAAGTGTCCCCCAGGTGGTCCGTATGCCAGTGGCTCAATAAAATGTAGTCTGCCTCTATTTCATGGGATTTGCAGGGAGAGAGGGGGTTGTCGTCAAAAAAAGGGTCGAAAAGCAGGGAAGTTCCTTTGTTTTCAATTTTAAAACAGGCGTGACCGTAAAAGGTTACCTTGGTCAAAATATGAAACCTCCTTTATTTTTTTATAATCATGAAAATGATTATAATTATAATTATGATTAATTATAACATAGTTGCCTGTAAAAAGAAAATTTGCTAATTTTCCATAAAAGAACTTCGTTATCATTTGCATATTAGTTTCTTGTTATTGTATAATGAACCTAAATGTTCAAATTAATGAAAGGATGTGCATAGTGGACATAACCCTGGAAAACATTAGAAAAGAGTTTAACAGGGCAGGTTATATATGTGACAGCGAAGTTATCATCACCGTATACCTGGCCCTGAAACTGGAAAAGCCCATACTCATCGAAGGCGAACCGGGGGTAGGTAAAACTGAGCTGGGGAAAGTATTAAGCCAGGCATTTAACACAGAGCTTATCCGCCTGCAGTGCTATGAAGGCCTGGATGAGAACAAGGCCCTTTACGAGTGGAACTACCAGAAACAGCTTTTGAAAATCCAGCTATTAAAGGGTTCCCAGCAAGAGCAAAGCCTGGAAGAAGACCTTTTTTCCAGGGGCTATCTGCTGGAGCGCCCCCTGTTAAAAGCCATTCAGGCAGACAGAAAAGTTGTCCTGCTGATTGACGAGGTAGATAAAACCGACGAAGAATTTGAGGCCTTCCTCTTCGAGCTGTTGTCCGACTTTCAAGTTTCCGTACCGGAACTGGGCACCCTGACCGCCGGGGAAATACCTGTGGTAGTACTGACCAGTAATAACGAGAGGGAGCTATCCGACGGACTGAAGAGGCGCTGCATATACCTGTACCTGGACTTCCCCTCCGTGGAAAGGGAGGTAGAAATTATCAAGGCTAAAGTCCCCGGGATAGAAGATAGGCTCACCCAGCAGGTAGCCAGGGCCGTTAACCTTATCCGCCAGAACGCAGAGATAAAGAAAAAGCCCTCCATAGCAGAAACCCTGGACTGGGCCAGGGCGCTCCTCACCTTGAACCAGGACAGCCTGGAGGAAAAAACCATAAAACAGACCATGAACATCTTATTAAAAACAAAGGCGGATCTGGATTCCTTCTACCAGCATATAGGGCCGGTAGCCCTGGATGAATACGCCCGCTCCAAATAGGTGATAACATGAAAAGAACAATGGAAAGCAACATGGTAAGGTTTATTCACCTTCTCCGGATGTCGGGGATAAAGATCGGCAGCGGGGAAGTTATCGATGCCCTGAACACCCTGCAAGAAATAGACCTCTCCCACAGGGAAACGGTTAAAACCGCCCTGCGGGCAGTTCTGGTAAAAAGAAAAGGGGAAAGGGAAGTATTTGACCGCACCTTTGACCTTTTCTTTTCACCCATGGAGGAAAAGGAAAGGCAGCAGATGGAACACCAGAAAAGGGAAGAACAAAGACAGGAGCAGGTGGAACAGGCTGAAGAGGACCTGACCTTCGACCAGGAGAAAATGGAACTAAGCGAAGAAGATAAACTTACCTACGGACAAATGCCCCAGGAAGAACAGGAGAGAATTAAAAACTACCTGGATAATGCCCAGCAGGGGATGACCCGGGAATGGGAGAAAAGCGTAAAGCCCATGCTGGAAACTGTAGTTAAAGGCGCCTTGAGAAGATGGATGAATCAGCACAGCCATGAAGTGGACCTGAAAAATTACCAGCAAACCGGGGACCAGGAGCTGGACTCCATCCTGGAAGACATGGGTCAAAGCGCCCCCTCCCGGGAGGACCAGCTCTTATATGAAGACATGCAAAATATAGAGGATAAAGATATTCCCAAAGCCAACCAGCTCATCAGGAGGCTGGCCCGCCACCTGGTCAGCAGGATAACCAGGCGCTACAAGCGGAGCAAAAAGCACCAGGTGCTGGACCTGCGCCGCACCATAAGGGAAAACATACGCTTTGGGGGAACCATGTTCCGGTTAAAGTATCGCAGTAAAAAGATACAAAAGCCCCGGCTGGTACTTATATGTGATGTTTCTGGCTCCATGTCTCGTTACGCCAGCTTTGTGCTCCAGTTTATCTACGGAATACACTCCGTACTGGGACAAATAGAGACCTTTATCTTTTCCGACAACCTGGAAAGAATAACCCCCTACTTCCAGCCGGGGAGCGACTTTAACCAGCTCATGGTGGACATCATGAACAAGAGCAAGGTATGGGGCGGAGGAACGCGGCTTAGCAAAACCCTGAACACCCTGCAGAGGGACTACTCATACACTCTAACCAGGGATGCCTATGTAATTATACTCAGCGATACCAAAACGGAGGCAATTTCAGAAACTTTAGAGGAGCTTCTAAAGATTAAAAAGCAGGTTAAAGACATTTTGTGGCTGAACACCCTGCCAGAGGAGGAATGGGCTGGTTCTAAAACAACCAGGACCTTTCAAAAACATGTGAAAATGTACCCCTCCAATACTCTAAATGACGTTGAAAAAATAACCAGGAGTAAAATTTTTCAGTAAGATTAAATCACAAAAAACCCCAAAATTAAGAGGTGCCGGGTTAAAAACCTGACACCTCTTTTGTCTTAATCTTAACTATGGGTACTCTCTTCATGAGACTCTATGACCTCATCAATGTCCATAATTCTCTCCAGGATTGCGCTTTTCTCATCCTCCTGGGAGCCCAGCAAATCTTTTAGCAATTTTTCCCTTTCTTCCCTCAATCCCTTTAAAATTTCCTCAGACATTATATCCCTCCTATTAACATTGATAAATATCGTTAATTATATATCCTGTCCCAAAGGAGGGAAAATATACTTACTTTTTATCGCTGCCACAAGCCAGAAGAAGCAAAGGGCAGGAGTCACCTTAATCTTATCAATGAATACCGGTATAATTAGCCGGGTATTATGACAGGCGAACTTTCTTATCATGCTCAATATCAAAGGTCAGGTTATTTATTACTTTTTCGTACTTTTCCACCAGTTCCTGCTGGTCACGCCCACCTATAAAAATATTTGCCAGCTCAAAGCTGTAACTATCCTGACCTTGCAAATCGTCAAGGTGCATTCCCTCTCCAACCCTTATCTTTACTTCCAGTCCGGGAATAAAGCTTTTCAGAGTGTCTATTCTTTCCTGGGAAGGCACTTTAACTACCTGACCTGTTTCAGAGGTGCGCAGCATAAAGTTTGCCGCCTTGTTGAACTCCCCGTTATAACCCAGGGTTTTTGGCTTTTCACCAAAGGCCAAATCCAGCATAATAGAATGGTGGGATACTCCGTGGACCTTTTCAAAAATATCTCCATGAGCCTGGGAAATTCGCGGATTTATTTCCAGCAAATAGACTTCGTCTGCAGTCTGGTCATAAAAAAACTCAATATTAAAGGCACTGTTGTCAAGGCATATTTGAGTAATAATTCTCCGGGTAATATCCGCCATACGGAATTGTATTTCCTGGGGCAGGGAAGAAGGATATTCATAGCGGGCAAAGGAGGGACTGTTTACTTCCCGGATGGAATCAACCAGTCCGTAAGCCACAACCTTGCCCTGGTGAACGTATCCCTCCAGGGTGCACTGCTGACCAGCAATGATACTTTCTGCGATACAGCTCTCCTTCATGCTGGTAAATTCCTCAGGCATATGATACATTTCCATAAAATCACTGAAGGGCTGGCCTATGTAATTGATGTGTTTTTTTATCTCCTTCATAACCTCATAAAACTGTGCTTCTCCGTTTACTTCATAGGCCAGGAAGGAGCGAAAAGACTTTATGGGTTTTACCCAAAAAGGTGGAATAATTTCCAGCTTTTCAAAGGCATTCTCATCAAAAGGGTCAAAAGCTTTAAAGATAGGGATGTGATCATTTATCACCTTGCTCTGCTCCAGGCGGCTCCAGTACTTGTTTTCACATTTTATTATACTTTCCAGGGTTGGACCGGGAACATTATACTTTTCAGCAATAACGGGTACCAGGAGGCTGCCGGGAAAGTCATAGTAGCTGGCCACTCCATCAATTCTTCCCTTTTCCTCTATTCTTTGAAAACATATCTCAATCAGTTTTTTGATGTCATATTCCTGGACATCTCTAATTTCAGACGTATACAGAGCGGGCAAAAAATCACAATCCTGTGCCCTGGGCAGGTTTTTTAACTTTTGAAGATTAAAATCATCCAACCCGATGATAAATATTTGTTTTTTCTCCACGACTATTTCACTCCTCCTCTAATTGGCACTACAGCAATAATTTTTTATTAAGCATAATCCGCTAACCTGGGGAAGCATGGGACGGTTCCTTTTGGCTAAAGAAAATCCCGCCTGATTCTTTCATCCCATGTTTTACTGAATATTCTGGCATCCCCCAGGTAAGCATCCAGGGTAGCCCGGATAATAAAATGAGTAAGGGTAGAAGTTAAGATGGTGCATGTCCTGGTATAAACAGTCCAATCCTCCCGTTCAAAGCGCCTTTCACTTACCACTTCAGCCCGCAGTGTGTCATAATTATTACTCTTGTAGCTGTACTTTTCCTCTACATTCTTTTCCGTGGTCCAGTTAATATGGGGCAGGCTGGTCCTGGCATCATTGTTTATTACATGAAGGGTAACTTTGTTTGTCCTCAGGTTGTGAATGACCTGCCATTCTTTATGGGCAGGCGCTAAAATGGTAAAGGGCATGACGTCTTCTAAATCAGGTGCCCCCAGGTCCTGCTGCTGGTGGTCGGAAACTTTTTTCCTCAAGGGTAATATCAGTTCAGACTTTGCAGGATAAATGGTAAGGCGCACCGGTTCTGGAGGAGGCCATGCCAGGGGCCAGTAAGATGTGGAAAGGGACAGTCTAATCTGGTGGTCCCTGGGAAAAGATTGGGCGATATGGTTTAGTTTAAGTCTAATGGTATATTCTTTCCCCGGCTCAAGTTCCCGGGGGTTTTGACTGCCATCCCGGTGGGTCAGGTTTAGAATACCATAGGTGACCCGGGTAGAGCGGCCATCCGGGGCCACATCACACAAGCGGGCCGCCAGCATGGCTACAGGTTTGCTGCTGCTCATTCTTATCCTTAACTCCGGGGCTCCCAGAATTTCCATATCCTGGCTCAGGGGCGGTGTATCAAAGGAAAGGGCACCCCCGTCTTCTTCCCTCTGATCACTGGGCAAATCTGTATGAGCTGCATAAGAGCACCACTTTCCGGCAAACAATCCTACACTCAAAGGACTTTGAATGGTCAGTTCAGACATGTGGTCAGGCACCTGGTTTTCCACATCAATCAGCCCTGGCTTCAGGGAATAGCTTTCCCGGTATACATTTGGGGTAGGATAGTCTTCTTCAACAATCCATCGACCCGGTCTTCTGGGAAGGAGGGGAGAAACAGAATGCTGCATCCATATCCGGAGGCGGGGCTCCTGTTCAATACCGTTTTTAATCCCCTTCAGCCAGCGGTCCCACCATCTTACCGATTCTTTGAGAAAATCAATGGTATCTCCCAGTTTACTGTGATGGGGATATCTGTGGCCCCAGGCTCCGATAAGTCCTTTAACGGGAACTTTCAGGTTTTCCACCAATCGAAAAACCGTATTTGAATAGCCATCGGCCCAGCCACCCACAGCATATACGGGACACTTTATAGCACCATAATCCGTGCAAACAGAACCATGCTTCCAGTAATCATCCAATCGTTGATGTTCCAGCCATTTTTTTATCCAGAGACCACTGCCTTCCAGGCGTTCCAGCCACATATCCTGCCATTTTTCCCCCACAACCTGCGGGTCAGGAGGACAGGAGTTGTAGGCAAACATGGTGGAAGCCCAGGATATATTGTCGGTAAGGAGATTCCCGCCCATATAGTGTACATCATCAGAATAACGGTTATCCGAGGAGGCTACGGAAATAACAGCCTTTAATTCCGGAGGCTGCAAAGCGGCTATTTGCAAACCATTAAAGCCGCCCCAGGAAATACCTATCATACCGATATTGCCGTCACACCAGGGCTGGGAAGCAATCCAGCGCAATATTTCCAGACCATCATCAAGTTCCTGCCGGGTATATTCATCCCGCAGGACTCCTTCCGACTCCCCGCTTCCCCGAATATCAGCTCTTACCCCGGCATACCCTTGTTTGGCATAATAACTGTAGGTCTGGGCATCCCTTACAGCTTTAAAATCCCTTTTACGGTAGGGTATATATTCAAAAATAGCAGGAACCGGCTTTTTATAGGCCTCATGGGGTATCCATATTTTTGCGGAAATTTTACAGCCATCAGACATGGGAATAACAGCATGCTCAATTATTTCCATTTTATTTTACACCTCTTTTGGGGGAAAAACCCAGCGATTGGCAAAATAACCTAAAAAGATTCCGTAAACAAGCCTTGCTGCCAGGCTGGACAGAAAACCGTCTAAAGGCATCTGCCAGAACGGCCCGTGAAGCCCCATGACAGGGGCCATGATACCTGCATTGATCAAAAATATTGCTCCGCCGTAGACCAGGCCCCACAACACACTTCTCCTGTAGTGGAAAAAAGGAGCCAGAAATACGAATACCAGGGCGAAGAAAGCAGAAAAGCCCATATGCACCAGCATGCCTGCAGGAAATACCCATGGTGTGTCCATGAGTTCCGGGGAGAGAATCATACTGGCATTCAACTCCATTCCTGATATGGGCATCAAACCTGCTTCATGCAGGGTAAAACCTACCCCACCCATAATCATGCCGGCAGCAATTCCTGCAATAATTCCCCAGATTATTTTCCTTCTTAACGTCATAACATCTCCTCCTGAAAGGGAAACCTGCTTTCCTTTACTGGGGAACTACCTTCATTTCCCCCCAGGCTCCCAGTTTATCCTCTTTAACAATCAAAATCCCCTTTATGCCCTTCATCTTTTTAGATTTTTCCAGTACTTCCTCCACGTCCCCTTTAAGCTTAACCATATTGCCCACTGCTGTAGCCACAGCGTCAGCTATAGGCGTGGATGAGGATAATACCACCACTGCGTCTGCCTTGCCTTCACTATAAGAAGGCCCCACAATCCCCGAGGAAGTACATATTCCTACAGGAGTTTCCTCCGGGGTAAATTCAATGGCCAAGCGGTTGCTAAAGGGAGAATCAGCACAGAAAACAGAAACCCTTCTGACCTGTTTTATTTTCATGAAGATGTCCCCGCCGTTTTCCACTATGACTTCCTCTACGGATTCTAACAATTTTTTCCCCACTGCTTCTGCAAAAGCCCCGGCAACGGCAGCCATGGGCCCAACTCCCGCCTGGTTGCCAGCCCGGGCCATAAGAACAGCCATTTCGGGGGCCCTGGAGGATATAAAGTATGGCTTTAAGGAAGTTTTAAAACCGGGTTCCTTTGTAATAAAGTGTTCCAGTTCCCTGCGTTTTTCCCATATAGAGTTTTCTGCTATCTTGACCAGCTCATCCCGATAGCTCTTTTTATCTACCATAATCAGCAGGTCTGTTTCCTTTAGGGCAGCTTGAAAGGGAACCAAATCTTTACCCGGTTTCATGTTGCGGTAAGTCCTGATATCATAGGACATTATCTCTGCTCCTTTTAATAGTGGGCTTCAACAGCCCTGGCAGGACATGCTTTAAAGCAGTGCTCACAAACGATACACTTGTCTCCATCAAACTTGACAATCATATCGGGCCTTGACATCTCCAGCGCCCCCGTAGGGCACATTACGGTACAGGCCCCACAGTGGGTACACTTCTCTTCATTCCATATCACCTGCTGCTCAAAGGGCAGTGCCTGGATTCCCCCGGACTTAAGGAATTTGATGCCTTTATCGTAATTTTCTTTTTCTCCTGACAATTCTACCACAAGCCGGCCCTCTTTTCTGGGATTGATATTTGCCCTCAGTATATTAATAAAGAGGTCGTAATCTTTAACCAGGTGGTATAAAAAAGGCTGTTCCACTACTGCCGCGGGAAATAACAAAACAACTTTATGCTTGATCATATTTATCTCCTTTCTTCCTTAGCGCCTTATTTTTAAGGGATTCATCTTTTTTCCGGAATCTACTGAAGGTATCCTTTCCACCGGCTCTGTTAACAAAAACTTTCCTTCCTGTATCCAGGATTTCAAAATCCTGGCAATTTCTTTAGCCTTGTAGTAGCTAGACAGGGGAGCAGTGGGAACTTCTTTGCCCTGGACAGTTATTTTTCCTGACTTGAGCTGGCCATAATTTACTTCTCCCAGACTTCCTCCAACTCCCCGGGGGAAACCCTC
>CAYYWR010000015.1:10401-14027 GCA_964474145.1 uncultured Syntrophomonadaceae bacterium | reverse complement strand
CTGGTGGAGACATCAATGTCCTCCAATAGATAAGGATCAGTGTCCTCTACTGGATGAGGATCAGTATCCTCCAATGGAGGGGAATCAATGTCCTCCACCGGGCGGGAATCAGTTTCTACCCCTGTTCCCCCCGGGGAATACAGGTCCGGCCCGCCTTCCGGTTCCGGTTCCGGCCACAGGCGGTCCTTCTGCATGCGCTGCAGGGACAGCCACAGGCGGTGCCGCACCCGGGGAATCCGGCTTTCAATCTCATTAACAATTTCCTTGACCACCTGCCTTTTGGTTTCACCAGAAGCCGGGCAGGGGTTTTCTATCAGGGGTAGGGAATTTATTTCCCGGGACATCAGGGAAATGTTTTTTTCAGGAACGTATATCAAGGGACGAATCAGGGTAAGGTCCTTCCTGTCCAGATAGGTAACAGGCAGAAAGGTGCGGGTTCTTCCTTCATAGAACATGCTTAAAAACATGGTTTCTATAGCATCATCCAGATGATGGCCCAGGGCCACCTTGTTGCATTCCAGCTCCTTTGCCCGGTTGTCCAGGGCTCCCCGGCGCATCCTGGAGCACAGGGAACAGGGGTTTTTTTCCTTCCTGCTTTCAAAGATAACGGGCCCTATCCTGGTATCCACCTGCTCATAAGCCACTCCTATTTTTTGACAGAATTCTGCCACCGGCCGGTAATCTACCTCCCACCCCAGGTTTACCGTCACGGCCATAATCTCAAAATTTACAGTAAGGGATTTCTGCAGATACCTCAAAACATACAGCAGTATCAGGCTGTCCTTTCCTCCTGAAACACCTAAGGCAATCCTATCCCCTTCACTTATCATTTTATAGTCCTGGAGAGCTTTTATGGTCCGGGCTCGTATAAAGCCATGAACTTTCATTTTCAAGCTGTATCACCTGCTAATCCCCTATTTTTGAAACCTGAGCAGAGCGCGAAAGGGATATAAAGGGCATATTTTGCACATTTTCATTGTTTTATATTATGTATGGTGTGCATTTTATTACAATGTATGATGTATATTAAATTACGGGGACCTTTTGAACCATTTCAGGAAAGTAAAGTAGTAATTAGCATGAGCTTCCTCAAGTTATTATGTTTTCCAGGCCGAAAACTACTCCCTCTATTTCCTCCAGCTTTCTCAGGGCCATAATTACCCCGGGCATAAAGGATGCACGATTTATGGAGTCGTGTTTTATGGTCAGGGTTTGGCCCAATCCCCCAAAAATAACCTGCTGATGGGCTACCAGGCCGGGCAGGCGAACACTGTGTATGTTTATCCCTTCCAGTTCTCCTCCCCTGACATTGGGTACCTTTTCAATCTCCTCCATTTTTTCCGGCTCCTGGAATCCCCGCTCTTCCGCAATCATCTGGACCGTCTTCAGGGCGGTTCCCGAAGGAGCGTCTATTTTCTGGTCATGATGCATCTCAATTACTTCCACGTCTTTAAAGTATTTAGCAGCTATGCCGGAAAACTTCATCATGAGGACGGCCCCCAGGGCAAAGTTTGGAGCGATAATAGCCTTAATACCCTTTTCCGCCGCTGTCTTTTTGATATTAATCAAATCTACACTGGTAATTCCCGTAGTCCCTACTACTAAATCTACACCGCAGCTCAAGGCAATATCTATGTTATTCATAACTACAAAGGGAGAAGTGAAATCTATCATAACCTCTGCCTTGCTCTCCCTTAAGGTCTTTTCCAGGTCGCTGTTCATCTTAACTCCCAGTTCTCCCAGAGCACACAAAGCACCTACATCTGTGCCAATTTCATATGTATCAACAGCTCCCACCAGTTGAATATCTTCTTCTGCATTAACAGCCCGAACTACTTCTCTTCCCATGTTACCGGCCGCACCACTAATTACAACTCTCATGACTATTCAATCCCCTTTCCTTTCCTTTCCTTTCCTTCTAACCTGTCAACTGTTTTTTCTCAGTTCATCTTCTAAAATTTTATCTGTTATCTTGCTAACCATGGTTGGTGATACTTCAACGCCTTTTTCTCATTTCTTTTGTTTTTTCAGTTCATCTACCCTTCTTCTTCTCCCTTGAAAAAAACTATGTTTACTTTTTTAATTCTCCTATAAACATGCCCTCATGTCAAGAATTATATGATTGTGGTGTGACAGAAGGAGTAAGCAGGCAGCAAACAGGAATAATAACCGGAATAATAACAAGATTAATAGCAATAGCAATAGCAATAGCAATAGCAATAGCAAGAATAACAATAACAATAATAATAATAATAACAATAATAATAACAATAATAATAACAATAAAATAGGGCAAAATATAACTGCGTTTTAACACTGGTATGCTGCAGCAAAAAATTTATTGTTAAACAGAATCCGCTAAGCCACAGGGGGCGGTTCCATCCTCTTCCCCTGGGCCTTTCGCTACGCTTCGGGGCAGGCTGAAACCCTCCCCGGGGCACCGCTCATATCTTTTTTCGCTGTAGTATTAACTTAGTATGTAAAAAGGAGAGTTAACTTATGCCTGTAAATGTAGGAATTAACGGATTCGGGCGGATTGGCCGAAATGTATTGAGGGCCGCCCTGAATTCCAGCAGCATTCAAATTACAGCAGTAAACGACCTGGGTTCAGCAAAAAATTTGGGACATCTCTTAAAATACGATTCCCTTTATGGACAATTTCCCGGAAAGGTAGAATACAAAAAGGAGGATTCCCTATATATTAATGACCGGGAAATCAAATTCTATCATGAAGGGGAGCCCCAGAATATTCCCTGGGGAGACCAGGGGATTGATGTGGTAATTGACGCTACGGGAATTTTCAAATCCAAGGCAGAACTGGAGCAGCACCTGGCAGGAGGGGCCAAAAAAGTGGTTTTAACGGCTCCCGGTAAGGATGTGGATACTACCATTGTTATGGGGGTAAACCATAAGGATTATGACCCGGAGACGCATAACATTATTTCCAACGCCTCCTGCACCACCAATGGCCTGGCTCCTGTAGCAAAGGTTCTGGAGGATGAGTTCGGCATAGAAGAGGGCATAATGACCACAATCCACGCCTATACCAACGACCAGAAGCTTCTGGACCTTCCCCACGATGACCTGCGAAGGGCCAGGGCCGCCAATATTTCCATGATCCCCACCACCTCCGGGGCCGCCAAAGCTGTTTCTCTGGTGCTCCCCCAGCTGGAGGGGAAAATTGACGGAATAGCCATAAGGGTTCCGGTTCCTGTTGTTTCCCTAATCGACTTTGTGATTCAGCTTAAGGAAAATGCCAGTGCAGAAGAGGTGAACGCTGCATTGCAGGAGTCCTCCCGGGGAGAGTTAGAGGGTATTCTGGGTGTATCCCGGGAACCCCTGGTATCCATAGACTACAAAGGGGATTCCCATTCTACCGTAGTGGACCTCCCTTCCACCATGGTCACGGATAACGGCATGCTTAAAATATTATCCTGGTATGACAACGAATGGGGTTATTCCGTAAGAGTTTTGGATCTGGCAGAGCTTATAGCTGAAAAAATTTTGAGCCCGGCTGGCGTATAGCCGGGTTTTTTTGTTTTTATCAAGTTTAGTTTGTCAACCATTTGAGTTTGTGTTATCATTATTTTAGTTATTTATTAGTTATTTATTAGTTATTTATTAGT
>CAYYWR010000015.1:4452-10301 GCA_964474145.1 uncultured Syntrophomonadaceae bacterium | reverse complement strand
TTTGTGTTATCATTATTTTAGTTATTTATTAGTTATTTATTAGTTATTTATTAGTATTAGTATTAGTATTAGTTAGTTAGTTAGCTAGTTAGTTATAAGGCTAATATGTGTTTTCGTTGCAGTACTAAAATTTTTTATAGGAAATGGAGGCATTAATAAATGTGCTATATGAACCTGGGCGCCACTTACGAAAAAGCATGCTCTGATTATGCCAGAAGGACATCTACAGAGATTGCCTGGAAGAGCCAGGCTGATTTTGATAAAGAAAAAAGCTGCTTTTATTTACCTTTTTACACTGACCAGCTGGTGGTAACATATCCTGATGGTGCAGTTTCCTTTAAGGATAGGGAGGAAGAAGTTCCTATTTCTGAAAAGATACTGGCCCTTCACTATTTAACCAGTGCTCAGGGCACCCCCGTTAGCGATAAATGGATACCCTTCAGGGAAATACCCGGAGGCAACATTTATGTGGATCCCTTTCACGGCAGAGCCCTTTACCCCCTGTTAAAAAACTTTGGTAACAACCCTGAGGATTTTGAAAAAGCTGCGCTGAACCTCAACGGTAAAAAAAGAGATATGGGAGATATTAGCTTTGAAATCCCCGTATTCCCCATGGTGTCTCTGATTTACATACTGTGGCTGGGTGACGAGGAAATGCGCGCTTCGGGAAATATCCTGTTTAACGAATCAGCTCCTGATTACCTGCCTACAGAAGACTATGCCATTATTGGTGGGATGACCATAGGAAAGCTGAAAAAAGCTCTTTCTTAGGATATAATTTATTCCAGCTTGTGACAGTTCCTCGCTGGTAATGGCAACGACTCAGTTACGGACTTTCCCGCAGGCTTCCCGGAACAATGTTAAAAACCAGGCCTGGCAGTAATATCTGCTGTTAATGGCCTGGTTTTAATTTTTACTTTGCAGCTTTGGGGAATCCTCAGGAGCTAAAGTTAATTATTAAACGTAGCAATAGTATTAACTTGCAAGGAAGGGGAATGATAATAAAAGATTCCTTGCGTTCTTCAATAATTAATATAGTAATAGCTAAAATATTTTTGTAAAGGAGCCTGAATTAATCATGGAAAAAGCATGCCCTCTCTGTAACGGCCTTATGGATAGCAAAGTTTCTTGCTATCAGTGTTCCCAAAGCCTGGAAGACTGGGGCATCCTGGAAAACCATTATGACAGGTATGGGCCCTACATGGACCATAACTTTTTTAATCAACCCCCGGATGAAGAGGTTAACTCCCAGTATTACTGTACCCATCTCATGTACTGCCCCAACTGCCAGGACGGCATAACTAAAACCATAAGGAAGCGGCTGATTTGAAAGATTTAACCACTAACTTCTCAGGCTTATTGATTTAATTTAGCAGGTGTTATTTAAGAAAGCAAAAGGAGCGCAAAGCCTTGTTTTAAAGGCTGCGCTCCCTGCTTTTAGTTTTGTTAAGGGTGCTGCGGGACAGGCAACCTTCTGCCTCTCCTTCTCCCTCTCCTTCTCCTTCTCCTTCTCCCTCTCCTTCACTGGGGCTGCAGCCCTAGTGAAGCATATCGTTTTCACCTTCGGGCTTCTTGAGTGAGTCCATTAATTTCTTAACTTCTCCTTGTCTTTCTTCATCTAGCTCCGTGATGTTAATTGCCTGGGAAGCTACTTTTTCGGTAACAAAAAGTTCAACCCCGGCTTTAAGAGCCAGTGCTATGGCATCGCTGGGGCGGGAGTCTATAACCAGCTCTTCTTTATCCCGCTGTAAGTATATTTCTGCGTAGTATGTTCCCTCCCGAATATCACTTACTACTATTTTGTTGACTTCAGCCCCTAAAGTATGGCAAAGGTTTTTCATCAGGTCATGGGTCATGGGTCGTGGGGTAATTACACCGTTCAAGCCAATTGCTATGGCCTGAGCCTCAAAAACGCCTATCCAGATAGGTAATATCATTGTTTCCTCCTGGTCTACCAGAAGGGCAACTGATCCCATTCCTTCATCAAACACTACGTCCTTTAACCTCATGGTCATCATTTAGTCTCGGCCTCCTTTCCCAGGGAAATATGGTAATTCTTTATATCTTTCTCCTTAGTTACCCGGCTGGGTATCATCCATTTCCTGCATGGCGGCATTCCTTTCCTGCATCAAGTATAGGGCTACACTGTCGGCAAAAGTCTTCACAATCGGGTTATCGTCATCTTCCATCTTTTCTTCTATTATTTCCAAAGCCCTGTCCCTTTCTTTACAGAGGTTTCCTACAGCCCTGGTCAAATGCTCCCAGGACATGCCGTAAACTTTTCCTTCCTGTATCATCTTAAACAGCAGGGGCAGCACCCGGGGCTGACCCAGGGCGCAAAGGGTAGTAGCCAGGCATTGAACTACATATTCATCCTGATCCTTCTTTAATATTTCCAGCAGGTTATCTGCAATTTTATTATTATACTCCCGGTGATAGGATAAAGACTGGGACATGGTCCTGATAATCATATGCTTTTCATTTTCTATCATTACAGGTAATAATTCCAGCATGGCCTCTGCAGTTTTTTCTTCCGGAAAAACTGTCAGCATACGGATGGCGTTAACCTGGCCGATTATGTCACCGCCCTTTAAGATTTCTATTATTCTGTCATTCACCTGGGGACCCAGGACCTTGAGTATATCTACTTCAACCCCGGAGACCTCCTGGTCCCCCTGCATAACAGAGTGGAGGTATACCAGGGGCTCCACCAGGTCCAGCCCGAATTCTTTGAACTTTTCTATTTCTACTTTTTCTCCCCGGGCAACCTGGTTCAGCATTTGATCCATGGGGCTCCATTCTTGGGCGTAGTCCTCCTCCAGGAATTTTGACAGAATGCTGTTGCAGGAAAACCTTACAATAAATTTATCCTCTTTATCCCCGGCAACCTTTCTGAGAGCATTTACCCACTTTATTATGGGACTCTTCTCGCTTAACCTTTCCACCATAGTTTTTTCCGGAATGGGCACTGCGCTGGATACGGCCATACGGTTGGAGATAGGTTCCTGGAACTTTTCCAGCACTTCAATAAACCCATCTACTGTATACTGCATGCTGCAGTTAGACAGTACTGAAATTATGGCGTACTGTTCCTCCATGGCCGTGTGTTCCCGCCGGTATATCTCCCAGAGTTTGTTGATGTATGTGAAATCATCGCCGGGAAAGAGGCGGTATATGGCCTCAAACCTGACTCTCCAGGAGGGGGAATCCAGATAGGGCAGTATAAATTCATTCTGTTCATAGTGGCTCCGGTGAACATAAAGGAAGATGTTTAACTGTCCCTCGGTTTCACTGTTAACTCCTGTTTTGAGTACTTCCATCTGTTCCTTTAGTATTCCTTCTTCTCCCAGGGGATCGATTTTTTCATCTCCTATTTCCACTGGCATCAAGTCTTTCATCTCCATGGTCTCAGCCCAGGCTCCAGATAAGAATATAGCTTCTTCCCGGGGCAGTTCAGGGATTTCTTCTCTGATAAAGGAAAGCCCCCGGTAAGCTAAAAACTTGGCCAGAGATTTCTTGAAGTAGGGCAGGTGATCTGTCATATTTCTTCTTAAAATTATAAATAAACTATCCCTGGCTGCCTGTGTGTCCAAAAACCTATCTATTAATAACTGGTAGTAGAGGAGCTTTTCATCGGCAATGATGGTTTTTTTCAGTTTATCCCAGATCCAGTCTTTACTCTTAAATTTGGGAACCCTCCAGTAGCCGGCAATCATAATCTTTCCTTTTTCAGAATCTGACTTTTCTACTTCCCTTATCAATTGGCTGTATTCTTCTTCGTCCTGGCAGAGGGTTGCCAGCACTTCGCTGTATAAAGTAAGTTCTTCGGGATTCTCAGACTGTTTTATCCTGTTCAATGTTTCTTCCAGGCCTTCCTGCCTTCTTTCCTTCAGAGCTGCCACGGCAGGATCATTGCTGTCCCTGAACTTTTCACTAATAATAAGGTCCAGAAGGTTACTTGTGGACTTTGCCGTCATGGGATTTTTAGGCCCTGTTCTCGCTTTTTTCTTCTTTTTAGACATTTTTTACCTCCTATTATTATCTCCTGTTTTTATCTCCTGTTTTTATATCTTAAGGAATTTTTGCTATACTTTTCTCATTACTAATTTATCATACTTGCTTATAACTCTTGCTCTTGCAGGAAAAGTGCCAGGTCTTTTAGTGTGCCCTGGTAATCTACATGGTAACCCCGGCGGTTGCGGTCTATAAGAAAGTCTTCCACCAGGAAAGTTTTAATGCCTGCCTTTGAAGCCACCATATCATCATCCATGTCGTTACCTATCATAAGGCACTGGTGGGGTTGGGAGCCCGCCTTTTCCAGTATCTCCTGAAAATAATGGAGGTTGGGCTTGCAGAAGTGCATATTTTCGTAGCTGGTTATAAGTTTATAAGGAAATTCTTCCAGCCCGCTCCATTCCAGCCTGTGTTTTATGGCCAGGTAAGGAAATACCGGGTTGGTGGCCAGCACCAGGCAGCAGCCCAGGCGGGAGGCTGTCTCCATAACTTCCCGGGCCATGGGCAGCTGCCGGGCAAAAGGCTTCAGGGTTTTAAATTTGTTTTGATAAAAGTCTTCTAAAAGCGGTTTCATTTTACCTGCAGGAATATTAACTTTTTTCAGGAAATCTTCACAAAATACCTGTTTATTGGTTTTATCCGGATCCAGGTTATCTATCATGACCTGGGTGGAGGATTTAAGGTGTTTCACCAGGGTTTCAGGGGGAATTACATGCTCCAGGTGCTCCCCCAGCTTTATAAAGTATTCCTTTAAAAAAACTCTCATGTCTACATCCAGCAGAGTACCGTCCAGATCAAAAAGTAAGGTTTTATACATTTTTATCCTCTCTAAATAAGTGATGTAGGGAAATTTGATAATTAGGGAAATAGGGGTCCTCCATGGTAACGGAAAAAGTTTTTACTGTTTCTTTAAATGAGCCGGCCTCTTTCAGTCTCCCCAGGGCATCATAGGTGACCGGGCGGCAGGCATGGGATATAAGGAGCTGACCGTTTTCTTTTAAATTTTCCAGCAGGATTTCCTCAGCATCAGGGTTCAGCCTGGGATTATAGAGGATGTCAGAGCCCAGTATCCAGTCAAATTGTTTGCCCATGGTAAAGTTGCGCCAATCCCCCAGGTAAGTGTCTACATTTTCAACTCCGTTGGCTCTGGCATTTGCCAGAATGACCTCCAGAGCTTCTTTTTTGTAGTCGGAAAAGGTCACTTTTCCTCCTTTAAGACCGGCGACAATTCCGGGCAAACCTACCCCTGCCCCCAGTTCCATAACCTCATCCCCGGTAAAGTCCATGTGCTCCCATATGTACCGGGACAAGGGACGGGCTGCCGGCCAGATATCTGCCCAGTAGGGAATGTTGTCCTCGTCATCCGGATTGGTCACCAGGGCTTCTATGTCCTTGACAACCATTATTTTTATTTCCCGGGTGGGAAGCTCAAAAATTACCTCTTTAGTTTCTATGGACATGCTACACTTCACTTCCTTCCAATACTACCATTACTACAGATACTATCTTTACTACAGATATTATCTGTACTGCAAATGTCATTTTTACTACAAATATTATCTTTACTACAGATACTACCATTACTATAGATTAACTTCTACTCGTAAAATAAAAATCCTGCTTTTAGACGTTTTTAAACGGGCTTGATTCCCTCAACAAATTAAATGATGACCAGTTCTTTATTTTTCTGGTTAATTTAATATCACTCCCGTTTTATTTTTTATTATATGGAAATACTATAAAAAAATATTTAGCAGGTCCTGACGGATAGAAAAATTAGAAAAATAGCTGCTGAAATAGCTGGCTGAGCAATTGGCTGAACAATTGACTAAATA
>CAYYWR010000015.1:0-4352 GCA_964474145.1 uncultured Syntrophomonadaceae bacterium | reverse complement strand
AAATAGCTGGCTGAGCAATTGGCTGAACAATTGACTAAATAACTGGAGAAGGAAAGGAGTTCTAACTTGGTTACTGTTAAGGAAATGTTAAAAGATGTTTACCTGACCACTCCCGAGTTGAAAATGGTGGAAAAAAAGCTGGAAGAAACCCTCTCTTCCAGGAGCCTGCATATGTCCAATCTTTCCGGTCACATGCTTAAAGGGGGTAAAAGATTGAGGCCCCTTTTAGTTATTCTGTCCGCTTCTTTCTATGAACATTCAACATTACCTCTGGTAGGAACAGCCGCAGCGGTAGAACTTATACATACTGCTTCTTTAATTCACGATGATATTATTGACAGGGCTGCCCAGCGGCGGGGCAAAGCTACCATAAATCATACATGGGGAAACCGCTCTGCTGTCCTGGTGGGAGATTTCCTTTTTGCCAAAGCCTTTGAGTTGATGAGCAGGAATAAAAACCTTAAAATTCTGGAGCTAATGACCCAAAGCATAGGCTTGATGTGTGAAGGGGAGATAGAACAGGCCCAGAAATCATGGGATTGCCGTAAAACTGAGGAGGCCTACCTTGAACAGGTATATAAAAAAACCTCCTTTTTGATTTCCGCCTGCTGCCGGGCGGGGGGTATTCTTAGCCATATGCCCCAGGAGGAACTGGAACATATTGCCGATTTCGGGCTGCAACTGGGCTACGCTTACCAGATAACTGACGATATGCTGGATTATTCATCTTCAAATATTACCGGAAAACCTGTGGAAAACGACCTTGCCCAGGGGACCCTTAACCATCCTCTGCTTTTTTTAATCAGGCATCCCCTTTATAAAGATAAGGTGAAAGGAATTATTGAAAGTAGAGAGCTCAGCCCCGAAAATATGGAGTTTATCAGGAGGGCCATCTACCAGTGCGGAGCCCTGGAATATTCCTACCAGAGGGCGAAACAGCGAATCATCTGGGCCAGGGAAAATCTTCAATATTTGCCGGCCAGTTACCCCAAAAAAGTATTACTGAATATGGCCGACCAGGTTATAGCCCGCCAGAAATAAAACAATAAAACTCAGGTATCTACTCAGCCCTCTGCCCTATGCCCTATGCCCTGTGCCCTTCCAGCTTGTGACAGTTCCTCGCTGGTAATGGCAGCGACTCAACTACAGGCTTTCCCGCAGGCTTCCTGGAACATTCGCCATCCAAGGCTCCGTTTTTTCTGGACAGCCTACAGTATTTTTGCTTTCCGCAGACCCCTGCATAAGCGATGCATGCCGGGGACATGGCTGCCTGCCTGGTTTACCAGGTCCTGCCTTATATCTGAAAGACCCTGATTATCCACCTTGGGATCCGAAAGATACATGGCCAGCAGACCTTTTACCACCAGGGTGTGGAAATCAGGGTGGGGGAGGAGCCTGGCTTTCTCCAGGGAATTTTGCAAGAAAAACTGCAAGCGCTCCAGGCACTCTTCCCGGTGGGTATAGTAGCTTACAAAGTTCAAGTCCTCATGTATTTTATCCTCCTGCTGGTCAATGAGGTAGTCCAGGAGAATATGAAGCCCACAAATCCAGGGAAAGTAAGCCTCCATAATTTTCTCTATTTCCTCCTCTTCTAAATCTCCCTTTCCCGAAGCCGCCAGGAGCAGAAAAATGCCCAGGGTAGAACCAGCGGCTGCGGCAAATTCCCACCAGTATATTTCGGGATACCTGTCCTGGTATTTACCAAACCAGCTTATTAGTTTTTCTTCCCGGAGTTTCAGGTCCAGATGCTTGTAAACCTGCATTTCTCCATATAAGGAAGCCAGCTGCACACATTTATCCTTAACCTTTTCGTGGGAGGGAAAATGCTTCAGGTTGTCATTGGATTTTTTCACCAGTGACCTGAGGTAACCATTGTCCTGGTGGTGAGAGTAAAAACGGTAGTAATCAGGATAACAGGATGGAGGGTCCAGGGAATGGATGAGGGAGAGGTGAAGCTCCCGAAAAGCTTCTTCCTCTTCATAGCCAACCCGGTCACAGAGATTGTCCAGGTAGTCACTTATTGTCTGCAGGGCTACGATAACAGAAACCAGGGGTTTTATTTTTTCCGGACAGTAAAGGGCATAGATACTCCCTCCCTGGCAGTGAAAACGTTTGTGTTTAATGCTGGCCAGGGCCTGGTCAATCAATTCCCCCGGAGGGCTGGAGTAAAGGTAATTTTTCCATTCTCCCAGCTCCTGCTCTACCAGGGGAAAAACCCGGGTTACAAAACGGGCTAACATATTTACCTGCCTGGCATCTTTCTTCAATTTATGCAAAAATAACTGCCTCCCTGGATCCTGCATATGGTGGTTTTTTACAAGTATTTAGTATTTCCTCAGCCCATTTTTTATTTTAGACTTTAATACACCTTCAAGTTCAGCCTTTTAATCAGTATCCCTGTTATTATGCCGCTGATAAATCCCCCGATGTGGGCCCACCAGGCAATAACCTGGGCACCGGGAGCAAGAAGAGCAGTTATGCCGCTGAAAACCTGGAGTAAAAACCAGAGAACAAGATATATTACCGCCGGAATTTCCACAAAAGTAATAAAAAATCCCAGGGGTACCAGGGCCAGAACCCGGGCCCAGGGGTATAAAATGAAATAAGCCCCTAAAACTCCGGCTATAGCCCCGCTGGCCCCAATAAGGGGGACAGGGGAAAAAGGCTCAAACATTATATGGGAAAAATGTCCCACTACTCCCATGAGGAGATATACCAGAAGATAATTGAAGGGCCCCAGGCAGTCTTCAATATTGTCTCCAAACACCCACAAATAAAGCATGTTGCTTATTAAGTGCAGCCAACCACCGTGCAAAAAAGTTGCCGTAACCAGGGGAACCAGGGGGGTAAACCCGGCCAGGACCAGCTGGGTTATACTTAATGTCGATATTTCCCGGGGAATGACGCCAAAGGTAAAAATAAACTCCTTAACCGCTTCCGGTCCCATGACAAACTGATAGAAAAAAACTGCCACATTTATTATAATTATTGTTATGTTAACAACGGGAAAGCTCCGGGGGCGAACGCTGTCGCGAAGGGGAATCATATATAATAGACCTCCAAACCATACATGCTATTACACCGCCAGATGCATTTAACCGGGGGCACTGAATAGTTTCATTTATTGCTCAATACATCACATTTAACTTGAAATTTTCACTTACTCTTGTCACATGGAATTGCTACATAAGAATTGCTACATGGAATTGCTATTTTATAGAACTTTTACTTATTGTTATTACATGGAATTGCTATATAAGAATTACTACATGGAATTGCTACATAGATATATTTTACTTAAATTATATTTTGTATGCAGGGCTATGGCAAGGGGGTCAGAAAAATAACCCGGAGAAAAATCTCCAGGTTATTTATTAACTGCTGGCATATCCTGCATATTGTTTTTTTTCTTTTTTTTTCTTTTTAAGAAGACAAGTAATTTTTTTACTGTAAATCTATTTCACTGTAAATCTAGCTTTTATTGATGTTTTTAACTCCTGGTCATCTTCAGATTTTAAATTACTGGCATCAATGAACAGATGGTATTCACCAGGTTCCAGCTCCTTTGCTGGAGTTATTTCCAAATTTTTTCCCTCATCAGTCAGTTCAACTTCGGCCTCTACAGCCTGATTGTTTTCATCCAGTATTTTCACGGCTTCTTCTATGGGCGTTTCTCCAGTATCTATCCTTCTATTAAAGGAAACAACCCATGTTTTGACTGCATTTACACTTTCAAAGCGCTCGGGCTCTTTGGGCTGCCAGAATTCCGTAACAATTACCATGGCAGTAGCCATTTCCACAGGGTTGCTATCTGATGTAGCCGTGATAATAGCCCGACCAGGGCGACGGGGTGTTACATTTCCTTCCTTATCCACAGAAGCTGGAGACGGATTATTGGATATCCAGGATACTCTTTTGTCGCTAGCATTAGCTGGAAAGAGTAAAGCCCGTAGTATTCCCGGAATGCCTCCTTCCCCTGGTGTAAGTTCCTGATCCAGGGTAAGTACCTGGGGCACAACGTCTACGCCGGTCACCTGTTGCAGTTCATGTTTCACAGTTACCAGGCAATAGGCTCTAAAACCACCATCTTTGGTGGTTACGGTTATCCGGGCTACACCGCTTTCCACCGGGGTTACCAGCCCATCCTCATTTACACTGGCTACATTCGGGTTGCTGCTGCTCCAGGAAACGTCCTTACTGGTAGCTGTAGTTGGCAAAATTGTAGGGATAAGCCTTACTGGTGAGTAATTACCGGCTGCAACCAGTGTAATACTGACCTGATCCAGCAGGACTGCTCTAGGCATAATAGAAGGAATGCCACCTACAGTTATACGGCATTGTCCAGCAGCAGC
>CAYYWR010000014.1:0-14182 GCA_964474145.1 uncultured Syntrophomonadaceae bacterium | reverse complement strand
TTTAACCCGGGAGGAATGGGAGATTATGAAAAAGCACCCGGAAACAGGATACCGCATAGCCCGCTTATCAGATGAGTTTACCCATGTGGCCGAGGATATCCTGGCCCACCACGAGCGCTGGGATGGCTCCGGCTATCCCCAGGGGTTAAAGGGAGAAGAGATACCCCTTTTAGCCCGGATTACAGCTATTGCTGATGCCTGGGAAGTAATGACCAGCCAAAGGCCCTACAAAAAAGCCCTGAGCCGGGAAGAGGCCGTGGCCGAACTGAAGCGCTGTGCCGGCACCCAGTTGGACCCGAAACTGGTGGAGACATTCTTGAGGGTTTTAGAAGAATAATTGCTTCTGGTGATCGGGTAACACAGAAGAATATAACAGGAACTGTAAATATATCACAAGGAGGTGTGGGCCTGGTTACAGTCTGCTTTGCAAGTAACCCCTGGTGTCTTACCTTTTTTTGTTGGACAAACCCTACCAGGTTTGTAGAGACTTTAGCAACCAGGCATGTATTATGAGTAGAGAAAAATTTTCGCTAGTAGAAAATATGCCCCATGGTTTTCTTTATCACCGAATTATATTTGAAGATGAAGGAAAATTTTTTGACTTTGAATCCAGTGATAAATCCAATCCTGAATTTGAAAATATATCTAATTATGAATTTGAATTTGTATATGCAAATATAGCTTTTGAAGAAATAACAGGTTTTCCCGGGGAAGAAATTGTAGGGAAAAATTTATCAGAACTAAAAGCAATGAGTAATTTAGAAACAGAAACAGAAACAGAAACAGAAACAGCGGGTTTTGACTGGACCGGTATCTATGAAAAATTAAATATAAATGATGTTACCGGGAAGGGCACCTGTATGGAAGAGCATTTCAAGTCTACAGACCGCTGGTACTGAATTACTGCTTACAGTAATCAGCCCGGTTACTTTACCCTGATTTTTCGAGATATTACACAACAAAAAGAGGCGGAAAAAAGAGGGGAGGAAGCTTTGCAGGATTTGCAGGTCAAGGGGACGGCAGCAGAAGCAGCTAAAAATGCCATTACTTATGATGACCATAATAAGAGCCTGGTGACTTCTTTCATGGTCGCTGAAAGCAAAAAACACCAGGAAGAGTTAAACAAATCGTTAAAGCGCTACCGCCTCCTGGCGAATAATGCCAGCGAAGCTATAATAATTGTTCAAGATGGCATGCATGAATTTGTTAACCCTAAAGCTGTGGAACTATCCGGTTATACGGAAAAAGAATTGCTAAACAAGCCATTTGCTGACCTTATCTACCCGGAGGATAAAGATGACGTTCTCCTGCGCATAAATAAAAAAATGCATGGAGAGATAGCCCGGGACAATTATTCTTTCAGGTATATAACTAAAGATGGCAGTGTCCGGTGGGCTGACTTCAATACAGCAGGAGTAGAATGGGAAGGCCGGCCAGCCACCCTGGCCTTGATTACAGACATTACCCGGCGCAAAAGGGCAGAGCAGGACATAATAGAAGGACACCAGAATATGCTTTCCGTACTGGACAACATGGGAGCTATGGTTTATGTAGTGGATATGGAGTCCTATGAAATATTATTTGTCAACCAGTACACCAGGGAAGAATTCGGTGATATGGTGGGGGAAAAATGCTGGCAGGTTATCCAGGTGGGCCAGGCAGGGCCCTGTGACTTTTGCAATAATGACAAACTGCTGGATGCTGCCGGCCAACCCACAGGAGTCTGCCAGCGGGAGTTTAAAAACACAAGGAATAACAGGTGGTATGATTGCCGCAGCATTGCTTTTCGCTGGATTAACGGAAGTATGGTGCGAATGGAAATGGCAACTGATATAACCCATCAGAAAGAGAGACAGGAAGAAATTCAAAAAGAAAGAAACGAGCTTAAAAATTTGCTGGAAGAGATGTTAGATACCACTGCTGTATGGATAGCTATAATGGATGTAGATGGCGATATAACTTTCTGGAACAGGGCGGCTGAACAAATTAGCGGCTATACAGAGGAAGAAGTAACCGGCAATTCTTCTATCTGGGAATGGCTTGTCCCGGACCCTGATAACAGGGCAGAATTTTGTAAAAAATGCCAGGACTCATTTCACAATGGTAAAAGAATAGAGAACTATGAGATGCAGATCAAAAGAAAAGATGGGCAGTATCGCACACTGCTGTTCTATTACAGTAGTCTTTTGGAAAAGGGGAAAGTAACAGGCGGCATATCCCTGGGAGTTGATATCACAGAAAAAAAAGCACTGGAGCAGGAATTATTTAAAGCAGACAAGCTGGAGTCCATCGGCATCCTGGCCGGGGGCATAGCCCACGACTTCAACAATTACCTGACAGCCCTGCTGGGGAACATTTCCCTGATCAGGCTCCAGGCGGAGGATTCACAAAAAGTTCTGGGAAAGATGGAAACTTTAGAAAAGGCTACACTCAGGGCGAAACATTTATCCACTCAGCTATCTGCCTTTGCTGAAGGCGCGAAACCGGTTAAAAAAACAGCTTTTATTAACCAGTCTATTATAAATGATGTACAATTTACTTTAAGCGGTTCAAATGTATCCTGTAACTATTTTATTGATGAAAACCTCTCCATGGTAGAAATAGATGAGGGGCAGTTTAGCCAGGTGATTATAAATATCGTCACTAACGCCCGTCAGGCCATGCCCCAGGGGGGAGAAATAACCATCACCGCTGAAAATGTTACAGTAAGAGATAACTGCCTGGCTTTCCTGTTATCCCCGGGCAACTATGTTAAAATCTCCATCCGTGACCAGGGTATTGGCATTCCCAAAGAATATCTTAACAAAATCTTCGACCCCTTTTTCACTACCAGGGAAAAGGGAAGGGGCCTTGGTTTGGCAACTTCTTACACCATAATTAAAAATCACGGCGGTCATATAGGCGTGGAATTTGAAAAGGGTCTGGGGACTACCTTCTACATTTACCTGCCTGCCTCTACCCGGACCATTGCCCCGGCCCCTGATAAGGTGGAAATTTTCAGGGGTAAGGGGAGAATACTTGTTATGGATGACCAGGAGGACCTTCTGGAGGTAGCCCAGGAGATACTAACTGCCTTTGGCTACCATGTTTCCCTGGCCAGGAATGGCCAGGAAGCTATAGAAAGTTACAGGGAGGCCTTTAAAAAAGATAGTCCCTTTGACCTGGTGATAATGGACCTGACTGTTCCCGGCGGTATGGGGGGTAAGGACACCATAAAAGAACTGCTAAAACTGGACCCCGGGGCAAAAGCAATCGTTTCCAGCGGTTACTCCCGGGATCCGGTAATGGCCGATTTTCGGGATTACGGGTTTAAAGGTGTGCTAAAAAAACCTTATTCCATGGAAGAGTTATCTCAGGTTGTAGATAAGATTATCAGGTCAGAAGAAAGTGACTGAGCTGTATTTTCCATTTACGGGAAATACCCTGGGGACAATCTTTTGTAAAAATTAATCCAGGGGGCTGAAGGGCTTAAAAATAGCTTCAATTATATCTGTAGGGTTTATCACCTCTATACCCAGGACCAGGGCCAGGGCCAGGGAAAGGTTGATAAGCATAAAAAGGGTGTGGAAAGCCATTTCTTTCCACATTTTTTTTCGGTACAGGGGCACTGTATCCAGGCTGCCCAGGAATACAATGAGTATAATTACCAGTGCTATCAGCATAAAAGATCTCCTCACATAACAGGGTCACCCATAAGACCTGTTCTCCTCAGATTTGCTATAACCTGAACTTCTACTTCTACCCGGGATAGTTTTATTCTCCAGTTTTCTTTTATTTCTGCCCATTTTACCGGGTCCTTACGCCGGAAGGCAGCTCCGAAATCCAGGAAATCTGATTTGTATTCCTGGGATTTGGCAAGGGCCAGGAGAACCTCCTCCTTGATATCATGGGCCAGCTGTCTTTCCAGCTTTTCTATAACCAGGGGGTCGCTTATATCTTCAGTTATAGTAGAGGAGCCTATATCACCCTCCACCTCAATCTTAACTTTCATTTTAAGTCCATCACCTTTAAATTCTGGCTCCAGGCTGCTTCTCCCCCGGGTTATGAATACTGTGACCTGTCCCCCCTTGGGCTTTTGGGGAATAATTACCGCCCGCCCTGCCTCCCCTTTCACCCACAGGAGCCCTTTAGTTTCAGGAATTGTAAGATAGCCTGCCAGCTTATCCCCAGAAAAGACGGCTGTGCCCTGCACTATCAGGTATTCTTGAACCTGTTCCTCCGCCCGGGGAGGCACCTGGAATTCTTCTGCGGGGGGTTGAATTTCCTTCCTTACTTCCAAAGCCGGGGCATAAGCGTCTTTCCCCTGCTGAATCATGGAGATAATAAAATCTCTGAGCTGCACCCGGGGAGCGGTGGATAGCTCAAGCTGGGCTTCTAAAATACCTTCAATTTCCTGGGGAATGGTGTCTTCCAGCTCCGTTTCCGCCGTCAACACTTCCCCGGCGGTTCCCTCCCGGGCAACCAGTAGCCAGGAGTTCAAGCGCTGCTCCTTCCGGCGCACTATAAAGTCTACCAGTTCACCTGTTTTTTCCCGGGCCATATTTTCCCCTACAACAACAATTCTGTTATGGGCTTCAAAAATAGCACGGCTGGAACGGGCGGCCAGGTTCCGGGAGGACTCAAATACAGTCTTACCAGTGCTCTTGCCAATCCAGACGGGGCCTGTTTCCTGGCCCCCTTCACCTAAACCTCCCGTTATGCCTGCTGCTCTAATCATGTGATTTGTATAAATCATAAGCTCTTCTTCCTGCTGGTAATCGAAACCGACGGCGTTCATTAAGGTTATCTCTTCTATTTCATTGTAATCCCAGCAATTTACGTTTAACATCAGTAAAACCATAACTGCTCCCGTCAATATTCTTTTATTCATAATTTTTACAATCATAAACTGCCTCCCTTCCCCCGGGCCAGGGCTACCAGCAGGAGCAGGGCTGGTACTCCCACTTCAAATGTAGAAAGGGCGTAAACAGAAAAAGTGACGGAAAGAAACTCGATTAAGTCGGAAACATTCTGGAAAAGGTGTATGGATAGAATTACCGCCAGGATTCCCAGGGGAATGACCAGGGGCCTGTAATCTGAAAGGCCGAATAACTGGGCTGCCGACAATACTGTGGCGTAATGAAAAACGGAAACCTTTACAAATACTCCTGCTATCCAGACCACCATTACCAGGACTTCAACCCTGTCAAAAAAGCCCCCCAGGCTGATGAGCCGGACTGTTTGCATGATGGGAAACTTAACAGCACTTACCAGTACCGGGCCAAAAATGCTTACCGCCTGTGCTACACCTATCAAAAGGAATGCTCCTACGATAAGATGTGCCCCAATAGCAACCCGGTATCCCCGGTGGGGCTGGGTTAGAAAGGGGAATATCATGGAGAGAATAATTATTTCCCCAAACCAGCTGGTAGGAGTTAATGCACCCTTTAAAGGAGGGAGGATGCCCCCCTCCAGGATAGGCAAAAGGTTTTCTACTTCCATTACAGGAAGAAGAAATACAGTTATGGTTAGCAGGATAGAGATATACAATATAAAGATCCATTCATTGAGGCGGCCCAGGGGCTCCAGTCCGCTTCTAACCACCAGAACCGCCAGAATTATTATCATGGAATTAAAGACAACCAGAGGGGTTTTGGGCATAAAAGCGGCTATCATAAAATCTCCGAATTCCCGGATAATAATGGCATTGGTATGCAAAAAGAACCAGAAATAGCCCAGCCCAACTATCTTCCCTAAAAATTTGCCCAGAATATCTTCACTGTATTCTACGATGGTCTGATTGGGGAAACGGCGCATTAAAGTTACAACCAGAAGAGATATTATTATACCGTTGACTGTGGCTATAATAGCAGATATCCAGGCATCCTGACCGGCCTGTTCTGTAGCAATGGAGGGCAAAAAGAGAATAGCCGTAGCCAGAATTGTCAGCACCATTAACAGGGTTGCCTGGCGTATTGAAATCTTTCCTTGTTCCAGCAAAAGTAACTTCTCCCTTCCCTTATGTTAGTCCCTGTTCTTATTATTAGCACTACAGCGAAAATTTGCAGTAAGCGGCGCCATGGGGACGGTTCGAGCGTACCCGAAGCGTAGCGAAGGGCCGAAGGGAATACGATGGAACCGTCCCCGTGGCTTAGCGAATTTATATCTTTCGCTGTAGTGTTAGCTCTTGTCTCTGGAATCAGGGGGGCGGGGCTTCAAGTTTTCCCCCTGTCTTACCGGGTCCCGGGTGCGCATATAACGTGGCCTTTTTCCCATGGCCCACTGGGGAGGGCGCCCGAATATATCTTTAAGGTCCCGGGGCATCAGGGGGGCCAGGGGGGCCATATAGGGAACTCCAAAGGAACGCAGGGAGGCCAGGTGAATCAAAATTACCAGCAGGCCGAACATAACCCCAAACAAGCCCAGGCTGGCTGCCAGCAATATCAGGGGAAAGCGCATCTGCCTCAGGCTCAAGGCCACAGCAAATCCCGGGATGGAAAAAGAGGCAATAGCTGTTAAGGCTACCACTATAACCATGGCCGGGGAAACTATTCCTGCACGAACGGCAGCATCCCCCAGAACCAGGGCCCCCACAATGCTTACTGCAGTTCCTATGGGGGCAGGCAGGCGCAGGCCGGCTTCCCTGAGGAGCTCAAAGACGCTCTCCATCAGGAGGGCCTCTACCACCGCGGGGAAGGGCACTTCCTCCCGGGCTCCGGCAATACTGATGAGGAGGGGCGTGGGGATAAGCTCCTGGTGAAAGGTGGTTACGGCTACATAAATGGAGGGCAAAACAAGGGCTATATTAATAGCTATTAAGCGGAGCAGGCGCACCATCACAGCCCCAAACCAGGGGCGCTGATAATAGTCATCGGCTCCCTGCAGCTGTTCAAAAAAAGTGGTAGGAATAATAAGACTAAAAGGCGTGTTATCTGCCATAATGGTCACTCTGCCCTCCAGCAGGTCAGCCGTCACAATATCCGGCCTTTCTGTAGCCTTTGTCTGGGGAAAGGGGGAGTATGGGTTGTCTTCTATATAGTCTTCCAGATACCCAACGCTTACTATAGCATCCGTGTCAATACGCTCAAGCCTTTCCCTGACTTCCCGGACCAGTTTGGGGTTGGCTATGTTCTCCAAATAACCAACCACAACTGTAGTCCGGCTAGTATTGCCTATGTTATGAGTTTCAAATTTTAAGCTGGGAGTTTTCAGCCTGCGGCGAACCAGGGACATGTTAACCTTCAGGGTTTCTATAAAGCCGTCCCGGGGCCCCCTTACTACCGATTCATTCTCCGGCTCATCTATATTTCTATCTTCCCAGGTACGGACACGGACAGATATAAAGGGCAGATGACCGTCAACCAGGATGATGGTATCTCCCTCTGTTAGATGGCTGAATAATAGGGAATTTTTTTCCTGGACTGTCATTTCCCCTGCCGACAGCCGGCTTTCAATTAATTTCTGGAAAACCCTTGCTGGAGGCAGTTTTTCCCCGGTCTTAATGGACTGGGACTCAAACATGAGGGGGTTCAAGATATGGTCAAATACCGTTTTGTTATCTATCATTCCGTCAATATAGACCACGGCAGCTTTTGCCCTGGACTCATCGCCAATCACCAGCTCCCGAATAACCAGATCTAAACTTTCCCCCATAACTTTTTTAATGAGGGCCACCCTCTCAGACAGGTTTGCTGTAAGGGGAAGGCCATCCAGCTCTGAGGCATCCTCTGGCACTTTTTGTTTATCCCCGCTATTTTTCCCGGCATTGTACCCGGCACTGAATTTTAATATGTTTTTAACTTTACGCAGTAAAGGCCACATACATACTTTAACCTCCAGCTTAACTAAACTGAACCTATAACAAGTTTTTCCCATTTACTTATCTTTATACAGCCGGGTTAGTTCCTAAATGTGATTGAAGAGGTAAAAACAGGAAAATCAAAATTAACCCATGGTAAAAAGTTGCCGATATTCAATTACTACAAGATTTACAGGATTCAGCAGGAAAAACATGAACAGGTATAGAATGGATACAATGATTAGCTTAATCCATAACCGCCTGGGTGGAGAGAAATCAGCTGAGTTTAAAAACCTTGTGGAGTCCTTTGAACAAGATGCTGCGGCTTCCATGCTCCTGGAGCTGGCCGCAGAGATGGGAGTTGAATTGACATGAATGTCTATGAGCCCTGGGAAAAATCTACGTTACTAATAGTAGACGACCAGCCCACCTATATCCAGACGCTGGCCAAACTGCTCAAGGAGGATTACCATATTCAGGTGGCCACCAGAGGTAGCAAGGCCCTGGAAATAGCAGCAGGGGAGAATCCCCCGGACCTGATTCTTCTGGATATCGAGATGCCGGAGATGAGCGGCCACCAGGTCTGCCAGCAGTTAAAGGATAAACAGGAGACCAGAAATATTCCGGTAATCTTTGTGACAGCCCGGGATGCAGCTGAAGACGAAGAGGTCGGTTTCAATTTGGGGGCTGTGGACTACATTTCCAAGCCTTACCATCCCGTTGTCGTCCGGGCAAGGGTAAGAAATCAAACCCGTCGCAAGCGGGCAGAAGAAAAAATAAGCCAGTATGCAGCAGAAATGGAGTCAAAAAACAAAGAACTGGAACTCATCTACAATCAGCTGGATAGAGAGCTGGAGAAGGCAAGGCGGATACATGAAAAAACTCTGCCTGCCAGCATACCCAGGATTAAGGATATATCTATAAGCTCCCATTACCAGCCAGCCCAAAAAATAGGTGGAGATTTTTATGATATAATCCAGAACGAGGAAAAGCTTATAATATATCTCTCCGATGTTACCGGGCACAGCATGGAAGGATCCATGTTAAGCATATTTGTAAAAGAAGCTGTAAACAGTTTTATTAGCCTGAAACCGGAAGAAATAGAGCCGGAAAAGATTTTGGTTCACCTGTACAATCAGTATAATAAACAGGGTTATCCCCTTGATTATTTTATCTGCATCTTTTTAGCTGTGCTGGACTTAAAGACCTGTCAGTTTGCATATACCGGGGCCGGGTTCCAGACTCCGCAATTAGTAGATACAGGCAGGGAAAGGTTTCAGTTATTAAGCCAGGGCCTTCCCATTTCCAGTGCTGTCCCCAGGGAAATAATTGACCTGAAATCAAAAACAATCCAGATTACCCGGGGGACCACCATACTATTAACCACCGATGGGCTGGTAGAGCAGGCCTCCGGTGATGAACTATACGGGGAACGCCTGGAAAAAGTTTTTTACGAAAACAGCCATCTTTCCACAGAAGCCCTTGTCTCCCGGATTAACCAGGACTTTTTAAGCTTTAACGATTCTTTACAGGGAGATGACGACATAACATTATGTGTAATAAAGATGTAATCAAGTAAAGATGTAGTTTTTAACGAAATCATCAGGAATTCACCCGTTTGTAAGCGAAGGGAAAGCGGGAGTGGTTCACTTAGCCTTAATTAGTCCAGGAGGTATCTTATGAGCCAGGAAAATGAAAGTCATCGCTTGTTCTACCAGATGGCCGTAGACAGCATGGAGGATTATAAAATAGCCGTTGTTGATAGTAATTACTGCTACAGGATTGTTAGCCGCCAGTATTTAGAAGGTTACTGTCTGTCCAGGAATGAAATAGTGGGGAAGACGGTTGGCAAGATAATGGGAGAGGAAGTCTTTGAAAATACTATCAAGCCAAATTTGGACCGGGCCTTTAAAGGGAAAGTTGTGAAGTATGCAGACTGGTTTGATTTTCCCGCAAGGGGAGGAAGGTACCTGGAGGTGTCCTATTATCCTATCAGGGATGAAGGTCAAAAAGTAACTTCAATAGCTGTTATATCCCGGGATGTTACCGAAAGGAAACACGCAGAGGAAACTTTGCAGGAAAGCCAGGAAAAGTTTAAAACAATTTTTAACTATGCGGGGGACGCAATATTTATCCACGATATGGAGGGAAACTTCCTGGAGGTAAATCAGGTGGCCTGCCAGCAACTGGGCTATACCCGGAAAGAGCTGCTGGGGAAAGCAGTAAAGGATGTTATCTCCCCGGAATGTGCTGCCCAGCTTCCCCATCGCTTCAAGCTTATCCGGTACTATGGGAGCTCGGTATTTGAAACTCCCCATGTGCGAAAGGACGGGCAGGTTGTACCAGTAGAGCTAAATGCCCGAATTATCAGGTATGAAGGACAGGAGGCGGTAATGAGTATGGCCCGGGATATAACCGAGCGCAAGTGTTACGAGGACCAGCTAAAATACCTGAGCCTCCATGACCAGCTTACAGGGCTTTACAACCGGACCTTTTTTGAAGAAGAGCTGCGGCGTTTGAATAACAGCAGAAAGCACCCCATCACCATAATTTCCGCCGACCTGGACGGCTTAAAGCTGTTAAATGATACCGTGGGCCATGAAAAAGGTGATGAGTTATTGAGGGCCTGTGCGCAGGTTTTAAAAGAAAGCCTGCGAGGTTCTGACATCCTGGCCCGGGTAGGGGGAGACGAGTTTGCTGCTCTCCTTCCCCAGACCAGCAGTAAGGCGGGGGAAGAAATAATAAAGCGTATCCATGACCGGGTAGAAAAATACAACCGGGGGCAGCAGGGCAATCTACATCTGAGCATTTCCATAGGCCAGGCTACCACCAGGGATGAGGAAAAATCCCTGGAAAAAACCTTTAAAGAGGCCGATGACCTCATGTACCGGGACAAGCTCCACCGGGGCGCCGGGGCAAAATCCCAGATAATCCAGTCCCTTATGGTTACCCTGAAGGAAAGGGATTATATTACCGAAGGCCATGCCCGCAGGCTGGAGAAGCTTTGCCTGAAAATAGGGGAAAAAGTCAGGCTATCCAGAAAAAAACTCTCCGACCTGATACTACTGGCCCACATGCACGACCTGGGGAAAGTAGGGATTCCCGACAGGATTTTATCCAAAAAAGGCCCCCTCTCAGGGGAGGAATGGGATATCATGCGCCAGCACTCGGAAAAAGGTTACCGCATAGCCCTTTCCTCTCCCGACCTGTCTGAAATAGCAGACCTCATCCTGAAGCACCACGAGTGGTGGGACGGTAATGGTTACCCCCTGGGCTTAAAGGGCAAAGAAATACCCATGGAATGCCGCATACTTTCCCTGGTGGATGCCTTTGATGCCATGACCAGCGAAAGGCCTTACAAAAAGGCCATGGGGGAAAAGGAGGCTGTAGCCGAGCTGAAACGCTGTGCCGGCACCCAGTTCGACCCGGAAATGGTGGAGGTATTCCTTTCGGTTCTTCAAAAGAAGCTATAAGCATAAAACCAGGTGATTACAAATATGCCTGGAATAGACCTGGATTTAGTAATGCTAGCACTACAGCGGCACAACCAGGGGGACGGTTCTTCTGGTTTATTTTCCGGGTAACCCGAAAGCTCAGTTTAAACCAGAAGAACCGTCCCCCTGGTTTATTTGTTTGCAAACTTTACTGTATTTTCTATGGTATGGTAAAGCTTTGCCTGGTCAACAGGTTTTGTAAGGTAATCATCCATTCCTGCTTCCAGGTATTTTTCCCGATCACCCTTCATGGCGTGGGCAGTCATGGCTATAATCGGTACATGCCCACCTTTTTGGGCTTCCCCGGCCCGGATGCGTTTTGTGGCTTCAACTCCATCCATACCAGGCATCTGGATATCCATAAGGATAACATCGAAGGAGCAGGTTTTCAGCTTTTCCAGGGCCTCCCGGCCGTCATGGGCTGATGTTACCTCCCAGCCCTTTTTCTCCAGGAGAACCGTGGTCAGTTTCTGGTTCAGGGGTTTATCCTCCACCAGTAGAATTTGCAGCTTATCTTTATCTTCTTCTTCCCTTGATAGTAGCCGGGCATCTTTCCCTTCATCTTCATCTTCATCTTCATCACCCCGGGATTCTATATTTTGACCTTCTGCTTCTGCGGCAACTTCCGGCGAATCTACCCGGGAGGTCTTGCCTGTTTCCCCGGGGGGCAAACTTAAAGGGAGGTAGAAGTAAAAATTGCTGCCCTTGCCCGCCTCACTTTCCACGTCGATTAAGCCTCCCATGAGTTCCACAAGTTTTTTGGAAATGACCAGTCCCAGGCCAGTTCCCCCGTACTTGCGGGTGCTGGAACCGTCCACCTGGCTAAAACTCTTGAAGAGAAGCTCCTGTTTGTCCTGGGGAATGCCGATTCCCGTATCCCGAACAGAAAAATAAAGCCATACAACTCCATCAGTTTTAATTAAAGGAGAAGTTGCTGCGCTGGAACTATCTTCTATATCGGGCGGGGCAGGTAGTTTCTCCACGGTCACCACAACATTTCCCTCTTTGGTAAACTTCAGGGCATTGCCTACAAGGTTTACTATTACCTGTTTCAGTCGGCCCGGGTCACCCATAAGCTCCAGGGGCACCTCCTCCTGAATAACATGCATCAGGGTGAGGTCCTTTTCCCGGGCCTGCAGGTTAAAAGTTGTAACGCTGTTTTCCACCAGGGTAGCCACGTTAAACTTTACCTGTTCCAGCTCCAGGCGGCCTTTTTCTACCCTGGAAAAGTCCAGAATATCGTTGATAATGGTGAGAAGGGAGGCGGCGGATTCCCGCACCATTTCTACATACTCCCGCTGCTGGTCCTGTAGTTCTGTATCATAGAGGATATCGGTTATCCCCATAATTACATTCATGGGGGTGCGAATCTCGTGGCTCATGTTGGCCAGAAACTCACTTTTTAAACGGCTGGCTTTTTCCGCCGCTTCCTTTGCTTTAATCTCGCTTTGCAGGCGCTGTTCCTCCGCCAGTTTGCGCCGGGTAATATCTTCAAACAAGGTATAAACCAGGTAAGGTTTTTTTTCGCCGGACCGGAAAAGGGGCTTGGCATTGATGTTAATCCAGTTAACGGCATCTTTTTTGGGGTTATAAACTCCCATGATTACATCCCGCACCTCCTGTCCCGTCTCCAGGGCCAGCATGGCCGGGTGTTCCTCCCCAGGAAAGTCCGAACCATCTTCCTGCATGGCCCGCCAGCGGGGATCTGTGGAAGTGCGCCCCTGCATCTGGTCCAGGGTTAATCCCAGAATTCGTTCTGCGGCGGGGTTAGCAGAAACAATGCGGCCGTCGGCCACCTGGTAGACAACACCCTGTATCATGGACTGAAAAAGGGTCCGGTATTTTTCCTCCAGCTTGCGCCTCTCCATTTCTACCGCAGCCCGGGCGGAATAAGTGTTCAGCAGGGAAAGGGTCTGATAGTTTTCCTCCATGGGTTTGTCATCCAGGATGGCAAATACACCCATGGTTGTCCCGGAGGAATCCTGTAATGGTGTGCCCCAGTAGCTCTCAGCGCCTATTTCCCTGAGATGGGAATCCCGGGGATAACGGGCCTGGATATTGCGAGGATAGACGCAGGTGCCTTTCTCCAGCACGCTTTTACAGGGAGTGCCTTCCAGGGAGTAGCTGAAATTTTCTATAAAATCACCGCTGCTCCATACGGCTAACGTGTGGGCCACGGGGGGTGTGCTCTGGTCAGTTTCGGCGATTAAGGCAAAGCGCTTTCCTTCTAAAAGCGCAATTTGGCGCACCAGCAGGCGAAAAATATCCTCACTGGAGGAATAAGTGCTTTCTGCCAGAACCCGCAGGGCCTCCTCCACATGCTTGCGCCCGCTGATATCCGTAACTGCCAGGAGAAGACGTGCATCCCCCTCACCATCCAGTTCTTGAAAAAGAGAAGCCTCCATGTGCGCTGCCATACTGTCGTTGTTGGGGAAAAGAAGCTCAGCATCTATGCTTTTGCCTTCAGGGCTCTTAAACAGGGCCCGCCAACGGGACAGGAAGGGTGCCCGGTCCTGTTCAGCCAGGAAAGAGGTAAAAGCTTTCCCCCTGACCCGGGCATGATCACAGCCTACCATACGGCAAAAGGTTTCATTGGTTTCCAGAATCATGGTTCCTTCATCCAGCACCAGGTAACCCACCGGCGCCCTGTTAAACAGTTCGGAAAACCGGTTCCGGGAAGCAATCAGTTCTTGCTGTGCCTGGCGGAGTTCATCATTTTGTATTTCCAGTTCTGCCTGATATACCCGCAGGTCATGGATAAGACTCGAAACTTCTGAGTCAGCCAGTTGCTCCGGCTCCACCTTTTTATCCATCAGTTCCTCAGCTCGCCTGCGCAGCTCATGGAAACCGTTGTCTTTTTTCATCTTGTTTTAGGCGAGGATACTCCCGCTTCTAAGCGATAGCGTAAGCG
>CAYYWR010000013.1:0-14591 GCA_964474145.1 uncultured Syntrophomonadaceae bacterium | reverse complement strand
ATGAAGAAGGTAATATAAGTGTAATATGCAATGGGGAAATATATAATTATCTTACCTTGAAGGAAGAGCTGCAGAAGAAAGGACATTATTTTCGTACTAACAGCGATGTAGAAGTTATTGTTCATCTATATGAGGAAAAAGGGTTTGAATGTGTTAATAGCCTCAGGGGCATGTTTTCCTTTGCCCTTTGGGATGAGAGAAAGAAAATTCTTTATGGTGCCAGGGACCGTTTTGGTATAAAGCCATTTTATTATTACGATAGTCCGGGAGAGTTCTTGTTTGCTTCCGAGATGAAAGCTATTTTAGCTCTTTCCCGGGTTAAAAGAGAAGTAGACCAAAAGTCTCTGGTTCACTACCTTACTTTTCAATATGTGCCAGAACCGGATACTATTATTGAAGGAGTAAAGAAATTACCACCGGCTACTTACTTTGTTTTAAAAAGGGATAAAATAAAGCTTAACAGGTATTGGGAAGTTGATTTTGCGCCCCAGGATAAGCCTCTTTCATATTTTCTGGAGGGCACCAGGGAAATCTTAAGGGAATCTGTAAAGCTACATACCCAGAGTCATGTTCCCTGGGGAGGTTTTTTAAGTAGCGGTATTGATTCATCTCTAATTGTTGCTTTGTTGAGGGAAATAGATAAAATATCTACTTTCAGCGTGGGATATAAAGAACAGGGGTACAGTGAACTGGTAGAAGCCCGGAAGACAGCAGAGTATTTGGGGACAGATCATCATGAATATAGTATTTCTCCCGGGGAATTTATAGAGAATCTCCCCCGGCTAGTCTGGCATTTTGATGAACCTGTAGCGGATCCTGCAGCTATATCTTTGTATTTCGTGGCAAAAATGGCTACAGAAAAGATTACCGTAACTCTTTCCGGGGAAGGTGCTGATGAAGTTTTTGGAGGTTATGGAATATATGGAGAGCCTGGTTCTTTAAACTATTTCCGCAGACTTCCAGGGGCGGTGCAGAGCAGCCTGGCTTACCTCAGCAATCTTTTGCCCCAGGGAACCCCCGGGAAAAATTATGTAAAAAGAGCCAGGAAAGGTATTGAGGACCGTTATGTGGGTAATGCTTTTATCTTTGATGACATACAAAAAAGAGAAATCTTAAAGGAAACCCTGCCCTTTATTTCATATAAAGAAGTAACCAGGAAATATTTTTCAAGTATCCTTAAGGCTCATGATGAAGTCACAAAAATGCAGTATATTGATTTGCATACCTGGATGCCAGGGGACATTCTGGCCAAAGCCGACAAGATGACCATGGCTAATTCTCTGGAGCTCAGAGTTCCCTACCTGGACCATCATGTATTTGAGTTTGCAGCTACTATTCCTACAAAGTATAAGATAAAGGACAATACAACTAAATATGTTTTAAGGGAGGCTTTTAAGGGTCTTTTGCCTGAAGAAGTCATAAGCAGGCCCAAGAAAGGATTTCCAGTACCTACCCGTATATGGCTTAATTCAGAATTAAAGGAACCCATCAAGAGAATCATACGGGAAAGTTTTACTCCCGAATACTTCAATTATTCAGCAGTAGAAAAATTACTTGAGGACCACCTGCAGGGGAGAAGGGATAATAGTAGAAAGCTGTGGACTATAATAATATTTCTTATCTGGCATGACATTTTTATTAAGGGGAAGAGTGTTATATATAAATAAATATTATAGATAGAATATTATTTAATGGTATCATGGGGCATGTTATTTGACCTCCCCTGGGAAATGTGTTATTTTAAGTGAAGGAAATATAAAATTATCTTTATAAAAAATATCTAGGGCTAGAAAGAAGGAAGACAATGCTTCTGGTGGAGCTTCAAAATATTACCAAGGACTATAATGAGCATGTTATATTCAGCAACCTAAGCCATACCCTCCGGAAGGGAAGCTGTCTTGTAATTACCGGACCTAATGGCTCGGGGAAGACAACGCTACTAAAAATAATGGCTGGCCTCATCAGACCTGCATCGGGAAAATTTATTATTAGCATAGACGGTACTTTGCTATCTGATGAGGAGAGAAAGTATTATCTGGGCTTTGTGTCCCCGGACCTTTTTCTGTATGAAGAGCTAACTGCCCTGGAGAATTTAGAGTTCTTTGTAAAGGTAAGGGGCCTTGCTGACAGGGAAGAATACTGTATAGAGCTTTTAAGAAAAGTCCAGCTGGAAAAATGGGGGAGGAGCCTGGTAGGCACTTATTCTACTGGAATGAAGCAGCGTTTAAAGTTTGCTTATGCTCTCCTTCACCAGCCCCTTCTCTTGTTGTTGGATGAACCCGGCGCAAATCTGGATGAGGAAGGACAGGCCCTGGTACAGGAGATAATATCCCGGCAGAAAGAAACAGGAGCTGTTATACTTTCTACAAATGACCCGGGGGAGGTGTCCCGTTATGGCGACCAGGTTCTTAAGCTGGACGAGGCAGGTGGGGGCTTTATTAAGTAAAGATTTTAAGGCCGAATTTAGAACTAAATATGCCCTTAATTCCTTTTTAATGTTTGCTATAACAACTCTGGTTATAGTGAGTTTTGCTGTAGGTCCCTACTATCTGGATACGGTAATGCACGCTTCATTTATCTGGATAATAATATTTTTTTCGGCCATGGCCGGGTTAGCCCGGGCTTTTGTTAAAGAACAGGAAAGAGGAACAGTTTATGCTTTGAAGCTGTCAACTGCACCCGAAATCATATATATAGGCAAGTTTTGTTTTAATTTACTTTTGCTTTTATTGGTTTTGCTTATCTTAATACCCTTCTACTTTTTTTTTCTCAGCCCATCACTGGGAAATCCACTTCTCATGATAGTCATTTTGCTTCTGGGAAGCCTGGGATTGACGGGGACTACTACTATTCTGTCTGCTATAGTTTCTAAAGCAAATATAAAGGGGAACTTGCTGCCGGTTTTAGCTTTTCCTGTTCTGTTGCCCTTATTGATTACTTCAATTAACGGTACCAGACTGGCTTTGGAAGGTTACACATTTAGTGAAGCTTCTTCTGAGTTAAGGGTATTGTCATCTTTTTTTGTTATAATGTTAACAGTCTCTTTGCTCCTTTTTAACTACGTGTGGGAGGATTAGTAAAACTATTTTTGTGAAGGGGAGGAAAAACCATTGTTTTGGAAGGTATTGCTGGGCGTTTGGATGTCACTGGTTATAATTGCATCCTTTTTGTATGCTCCTCCCGCTTTAGGTCTGGGGGAAGTATCCAGGATAATATATTACCATGTTCCCCTGGCCTGGGTGGCTGTTTTGGCCTATATGGTTTCCATGATTGATGCCATCAAGTACCTCCGAACCGGCAGAATAGAGTACGATTACCGTACTTCTTTTAACGCTGAGATGGGCACTATATTTGCTTTGCTGGCTACAGTTACAGGGGCTATTTTTGCCAATGCTACCTGGGGGGTTTACTGGAACTGGGATCCCCGGCAGACATCTATCTTTGTTTTGTTATTAATATATGGTTCATATTTTGCTCTTCGGTCAGCTATAGATGATAGAGAACAAAAGGCCCGTCTTTCTTCTGTATATGCCATAATAGCTTTTATAACCGTTCCTTTTTTAGTGTTTGTAATACCCCGGATATATGCTTCACTTCACCCTGACCCTATTATTAACGTTGAAGGACGCCTGCAGATGGATACCAGAATGCTTCAGGTATTTATTTCTTCCCTGGTGGGCTTTACAGGAATATATTTTTGGATTTATAATCTACAAAACAGAATTTTAAATCTTAAAGAGAGAATTAGGGGGAGGTATTAACCATGTCAGAACTATATGTAGTTTTAGTGGTAACTTTACTGTCCTGGGCTGGAATTTTTTTATACCTTTTAAAGATAGATGCCAAAGTCAAGGAGTTGGAGAAAAAATGAAAAAGAAAACTATTATTGGTATAATTGTTATTGTACTATTTTCTATTTTTGCCTTCAGTGCTTTTGATTCGGCAGTAAACCCTTATGTTACTTTTCAGGAGGCTTTTGAATCCTCCCGAAGGGTTCAAGTGATGGGCTATTTAGAGGAGGGGCAGGCTAATTATAATCTGGGAAAACAGAGATTAGAGTTCAGTTTAGTTGATGACGAAGGGACCCGGGCAACAGTACATTACAAGGGGGTTAAGCCTTCTAATTTTGATGATGCTGACAGTATTGTAGTTATAGGAGAGTATAACAGTTCAACCAGTGTTTTCCAGGCCGAAGATTTGCTGGTTAAATGTCCCTCTAAATATGAAGGAGGCTAAAATATATTGATAGGAAATATAGCTATTTACCTTGCATTTGTTCTATCTATTATAGGAGCTATTTTATATTTTGTTAATACTATATCTCCTGAAAAAAATCTCATACCTTATGCCCGTTATTCCTTTTATGTTAAAACAGTGGCTTTGACTGTTGCCTCTGCTTATCTTTTGTGGGGATTAATAACACACAAGTTCCAGTACTACTATGTATACGCCCATACCAGTACAGATTTGTCCCTGGAATATCTGGTATCAGCTTTCTGGGCAGGCCAGGAGGGCACCTTTCTGTTATGGGCTTTATTAGCGGCGTTAACAGGGCTGGCTTTAATTAAGTGGGAAAAGGAGTATGAGTCTCCTGTTATGCTCTTTCTTTTAGCGGGACAGGCTTTTCTTCTTCTCTTTCTGGTTACCATCAGTCCCTTCAGGCTTATGTCCGGGGTGCCTTTAGAAGGCTACGGGCTTAACCCTCTATTAATGGATCCCTGGATGATAATTCATCCTCCAGTGATATTTGTAGGTTATGCAGCCTTACTGCTTCCCTGCGCCTATGCTTTAGGGGGACTGTGGAAGAAAGACTATCAGGGGTGGGCTACCCGGGCGCTACCCTGGGCTGTTACAGGATGGTTTTTTTTGGGAGCCGGCATTATCATAGGTGGTTACTGGGCTTATAGAGTGCTGGGCTGGGGAGGTTACTGGGGCTGGGACCCGGTGGAAAATGCTTCCCTTGTTCCCTGGTTAACCTGCACAGCTCTGATTCATGGAATTTTAGTGCAAAAAGCCCGGGGATTGAATTTGCGCTCAAATATGGTTTTGGCAATCATAACCTTTGTTTTGGTTATATATGCTACATTTTTAACCAGAAGCGGTATTTTGGCTGATTTTTCCGTTCACTCCTTTACAGAAGCCGGCCTAAACCCGCATATGCTGGCTTTTATGTTTTTCTATCTTGTAGCAGGCCTGGGTTTTTTCCTTGCTCGTTACCGGGATATTCCAAAGGATTCCGTGGACGAAATATGGTACTCAAAAGTGTCTACTTTTTCATATTGCATATTACTGCTTTCTCTTTCAGCCGTAATAATAAGCGTAGGGACTTCTTCACCTATTATAACCGGGCTTATTGGAAAACCGGCCAGTGTGGACACTTCTTTTTATAATTTAACCAATGCTCCTATTGTAGTTTTACTGGCCCTTGTCCTGACTATATGTCCCCTGGTCAGATGGAGAAATAATGAAAATGTAAAACTCTGGACCAGGCTGAAAGTCCCTGGTACTTTAACCTTTCTGGGTCTTGTGGCTACTATTATTTTAGGGGTTCACTCCCCGTTAAAATTAGTGTTTTTAGGTTCTGCCTATTTGGCCCTGGTTACCAACTCTTTTGCCCTTTTTAATGCCCTCAAGCGGGGGATTAAGTACAGCGGAGGTTATCTAGCGCATGTAGGGCTGGCCCTCATGCTGGTAGGAATACTTACTTCTTCTACCCTGGATCACAGCCATGTGCTGTCTTTAAAGGATAATGAAACTGGGGAAGCCCTGGGCTACACTTTTACTTATCTGGGCTCGGGAACTTCTGATGAAAAAGAGGCTTATAAACTGAAAGTAGAAAGGGGAAGTAGTTCTTTTACTGCTGCTCCCAGGATGTACTATGCAGGGGAAGAGCCTGATGCCCGTCTTATGAGGGAACCTTATATTGCCAGGGGTTTATTTAGTGACCTTTACATCAGCCCCCTGGAAGAAAGGCAGGAAAAACCGGGCACCACCTTAACACTGGTGGAGGGGGATAATCTGCGAACTATGGGTTATGATATAAGGTTCCAGGAATTTTATATGGAATCCCATGAACAGGCAGGAAAAATAAATGTAGGTGCTGTATTAGAAATAGAGAAAGATGGGAATAGAGAAGAAATAACTCCTGCCATGCTAATGGAGGGAACAGATACTGAGCATATACCTCAAGACCTGCCTGGAGGAGAAAGCCAGGTCTTTCTGGAAGCCATTGATGCTGACCAGAAAATGGTTATGTTAAGGGTAGTTGAAAAAGATGCCCCCCCTCCTGAAACCATGTTTATTATGGAAGTGAGCAATAAACCTCTTATTTCTGTATTATTTTTTGGATCAGTAATTCTGATGGTGGGGACATTACTGGCGTGCTGGAGAAGATTTTCTGATTATTCTTCCTAATTTTAGTTTTAGTCTATTAGTTGTTATTAAAAGTAACTAATTATAGGAAAATACTGGGGGAGTGCTTTTTATGGATTTTGAAATTATAGTGCTGGGCATTAACCACAAAACTGCTCCGGTAGAAGTCAGAGAAAAGCTGGCTTTTACAGAAAAAGAACTGGAAAGAGCACTGTACTTTAGCCAGGATATAGACAGGCTACTGGAAGCAGTAATCATTTCAACCTGTAATCGAACAGAAGTTTATGGGGTTGTTGAAGGTCTTTCGGATTGTAAAAGGCCTGTTGTAGATTTTCTTACTCAATTTAAAGATATAGAGGAGGAAAAACTTAATAATTGCTTTTACCTGTATCGGGGTTTTGAGGCATTTGTTCATCTTTTTGAAGTTGCCACAGGTCTTGATTCCATGGTTTTAGGGGAAACAGAGATTTTAGGTCAGGTAAAGGAATCCTATCAGAAAAGCATGGAAACCAACCGGGCAGATACTGTTTTTCATGCCCTTTTCCGGCAGGCTTTAACTGTAGGTAAGAGGGTGCACCGGGAAACAGAAATTAATGACCATGCAGCCTCCGTAAGCTACGTGGCCGTTATTCTGGCCAACAAAATATTCCAAACCATTGCCCATCAAAAAATCATGGTTATTGGTGCCGGAGAGATGGCACAGCTTACTTTAAAACATCTGTGTGATAAAGGGGTAAAGGATTTAATTATTGTTAACCGGAGTTTAGACCAGGCTAATAAATTAGCAGAATTGTTTAACGGTCGGGTAGTGGGCCACAATTATCTTTTTGACATGCTGCTGGAGGCAGATATTGTTATAAGCTCTACCAGCGCTCCTCATTTTGTTGTTGATAGAGAAAGAATGGAAAAAGTTATGATTAGTCGGAATCATAAAAAAATATTTCTTATAGATATTGCGGTGCCCCGGGATATAGATCCCCGGGTTAAAGATATTGATGGTGTACACTTATATAATATTGATGACCTTCAGGCTGTTCTAGAGTCGAACATGAAAGAAAGGGAATTGGCTGCCAAGAAAGCCAAAAAGATTATCCATCAAGAAGCCCGGGACTTTCAGGATTGGCTCAATGCCAGGAGGGTTGTTCCTTTGATTAAAGCTCTGAGGGAAAGGGCCGAAGATATACGACTGGATCATCTGGAAAGAACCATGGATAAATTAAAAGGACTGAGCGAAAAGGAAAAAAAGGTTGTGGAAAACCTTTCTAAAAATATTATAAATGACTTTTTACGGGAACCGGTTTTGCGCCTGAAGGAATTGGCTGCAAAAGAAAGTTCCGAAGAAAGTATTGATAACCTCTGCCACCTGTTTAGTTTGGATACAGATGTTGAGAGGGAAAAAATATTAAAATCTAAAAAATCCGATAGGGGCTAATTCTTATGGTCAGCCTGTATCCTGTAAATTTAAATATAGAAAAGAAGAAAGTTTTAGTAATAGGTGGAGGAGAAGTAGCCTTAAGGAAGGTTAAAACCCTCTTATCTTTTAAGGCTGAGGTTTATGTGGTAAGCCCAGGGGTAATTCCTGCTTTTGAAGATTTATATGATAAGGGGAAAATAATTCTCTACAAGGAAAAATATAACAAAAGCTTTCTCCAGGACAGCTTTCTGGTTATAGGAGCCACCGATGACCCCCAGGTTAACCGTATAGTAGCCCGGGATGCGGGGGAGGGAAACATTCCTGTTAATATAGTGGATGATTTAGAGATATGCACTTTTCTTGTTCCGGCAGTAGTGAAGAGGGGGCCTCTTACCATAAGCATTTCTACCGGGGGGAAAAGCCCGGGAATGTCTGCTAAAATAAGGAAGGATCTGGAGAAGATATACGGAAAAGAGTACGGTTTGTTTTTAGAATATTTAGGCAAAGTTAGAAAAAGATTAATTAAAGATATTTCTGACCCTCAAAAGAGAAGGCAAATAATAATAAAGTTATCCGACCCTTCTCTGGTAAACCTGGTGGAGGGGGAAGACATAAGCCGCCTGGAGGAAAAGTTTCAGGAAGTAATGAAGGATTATTCGGAAAAATAAAAGGTTCGGAGAGATAATTATGAAAACAGTGGTAATTGGCACCAGGGGAAGTCAGCTGGCTCTGGCTCAGTCTAACTACATTATTGATGAGCTTAAAAAATTTAACCCGGCTATTAACTGGGAGCTGAAAGTAATTCAAACAACAGGCGATAAATTCTTAAAGGAGACCTTTGCCAAACTGGAAGGAAAAGGACTGTTTGTTAAGGAGATTGAAAGTGCTCTTCTAATGAAGGAAATCGATCTGGCGGTACACAGCATGAAGGACTTGCCTTCAGAGGAGGATGAGGCCCTGAAAATAGCTGCCATTACGGAAAGGGAAAACCCCAGGGACGTTCTTGTTTCTTGTAAAGGTTACTATTTGTCTTCCCTTCCCAGGGGAGCCGCAGTAGGCACCAGCAGCGTACGGCGCAAGGCCCAGCTCTTGAATGTAAGGCCTGATTTGCAGTTTAACCCAATTCGGGGCAATGTAAACACACGTCTTCGCAAAATGAAAGAGCTGGAACTGGATGCTGTTATCCTGGCATATGCAGGCCTTAAGAGGTTGGATTTGTTGAGGGAAGTAGGGGAGTTGATTTCAACTGAAATATGCACGCCTGCCGTAGGCCAGGGAGCTCTGGGGGTGCAGATAAGATCAGGGGATAAAGAGATAGAGAGTATTGTATCCCTTTTAAATCATGATGCTACAAACAAAGCTATAACTGCGGAAAGGTGTATGCTAAAATATTTGGGAGGCGGCTGCAGTGTTCCCATGGGGGGATATGCAGAAATTGAAGGCTCACAGATAAAACTAAGGGGGATGGTGTCTTCTCCTGATGGCAGGCTATGTCTTAAAGATTTTCAGACAGGGCCAGTGTCCCATGCTGACCTTGTGGGGCATCAGTTAGCCCAAAGGCTTTTGGAAAAAGGAGCTAAAGAACTTATAAATATGGAGATGGATGAGTGAGCAAGCAAGCAAGTTAATAAATGAAATGTCAAGCAGGCAAATAAGCAAATAAGCAAATAAGTAACTAAATAACTAAATAACTAAGTAAGAAAGTTACAAAAATGAATCTAAAGAAGGTGTATTATAAATGAATGGAGGAATTGTATATCTGGTGGGGGCAGGCCCGGGAGATCCCCGCTTAATAACGTTACGTGGGATTGACTGCATTAAAAAAGCTGAAGTTTTAGTGTATGACCGCCTGGTAAACCAGTCTTTATTAGACTATGCCTCCCTTGAAGCGGAGAAGATTTTTGTAGGTAAAAGGCCGGATCATCATGCCTTACCCCAGGAGGAGATAAATAAACTGCTGGCAGAAAAGGCCCTTCAAAATAAAATTGTGGTTAGATTAAAGGGGGGAGATCCTTTTGTGTTTGGCCGGGGTGGTGAGGAAGCCCAGGTGTTGGCGGAACACGGGATTCCTTTTGAAGTTGTGCCGGGTATAACTTCTGCTGTAGCTGTACCGGCTTATGCTGGCATACCTGTAACCCATAGGGGTTATGCTTCCGGTTTTTCTGTTATCACCGGGCATGAAGAAGATGGTAAAGAAGGTACAGCCATACAGTGGGATAAATTGGCGTCAGGCAAGGACACGCTGATTTTTTTGATGGGGGTAAAAAATATAGAGCTTATAGTTGACCAGTTGGTTTCCAGGGGCAAACCTGGCCATACTCCAGTTGCCCTGGTAAGGTGGGGGACCCTGGGCCGGCAGGAAGTGCTCAGGGGCACTCTGGATAATATAGTTTCTATAGTGAAGGAAAGTAATTTTAAGCCTCCGGCGGTAATTATAGTGGGAGAAGTAATAAATTTAAGGGAGACGCTAAAATGGTGGGAAAACAAGCCCCTTTCTGGCCGGGGGGTAGTGATAACCCGACCCCACCACCTGCAAGGGGGTTTTCGGGAAAAGATATTGGAACTGGGAGGGGAGCCGGTATCAGTACCAGCAGTAAAGGTATTACCCCCCCGGGATTACAGCTTGCTGGACGGGTATGTGAAAGAAGTTAACAAATTTAACTGGATAATATTTACCAGTATAAATGGTGTGGAGTATTTTTTTAACCGTTTAAAAGTAAGGGAGATAGATTTTAGAGAGTTAAAAGGAGTCAAACTGGCAGCAATAGGGCCTAAAACAGGGGAGGCCATAAAAAATTTAGGATTGAAAGTAGAGTTCCAGCCTTCTGAATACCGGGCAGAGGCTGTTGCCCAGGGTTTGAAGGACATCGCAAATCCCGGGGAGGTTTTTTTACTTCCCAGGGCTGATATTGCCCGGCTGGAACTGCCCCGGGCTTTAAGGGAAATGGGAATGAAAGTGTACGAGGTAGCAACATATTATAATGTATTACCTGAAGACAGGGGCGACATTGCCTTTGAGGAATTATTATCTGGCAGAAAAAAGCCCATTATAACTTTTTCCAGTTCCTCTACGGTGAGAAATTTTTTCAAACTGCTAGGGGAGGGAGGCAGTGACATGGTTAAGGGTGCTGTTTTGGCCAGTATCGGACCTGTAACCAGCGAAACCATAAGGTCTTATGGTTTGAATGTAGATATCGAGGCCACCAGGTACACCATGGAGGGCCTTCTGGAGGGCATTCTAAATTATACAAAAAATAACAAAAAATAAATAACTGTAAAAAAAGAGATAGAGCAGGAGGGGGCAGCTTATGATAAGTTTTACCAGGCTTTTATGCGGATCAAATTACTATGGAGACCAGTTGAGGTACTGTAACGGTGCAGCCCGGGCAATACATGGAACATCCCCCGGCAGGGGCCCTGTAGTTATCTGGAACGTTACCCAGAGCTGCAATTTAAACTGCAGGCACTGTTATGCAAGTTCAGACGGGAAAAAATATGCAGGAGAACTGACCCGGGAAGAAGGTCTGAAGTTTTTGGAAGAACTGGCAGGCCTTAAGGTACCTGTTGTCTTGTTTTCCGGGGGGGAACCCCTTTTAAAGGAGGATTTTTTTGACCTGACCTCCAAAGCTTCTAAACTGGGCATGAGGGTTACTATATCTACTAACGGAACCCTGATAACCAGGGATGTTGCCAAAAAAATAAAGAGGGAAGGCGTTGGCTATGTAGGAGTAAGTCTGGATGGCATAGGAGAGCTAAATGACCGGTTCCGGGGAAAAAAAGGTGCCTTTGAAGAAGCCCTGGAGGGAATCAGGGCCTGCCGGGAAGCAGACCAGAAAGTAGGACTTCGCTTTACCATAAACCGTCACAACTATAAAGAAATAGAAGATATATTTTACCTGGTTGAGGAAGAAGGAATTCCCCGGATTTGTTTTTATCACCTTGTTTACAGCGGAAGAGGCAGGGAGATGATGGAAGAAGATATTTCCCATGATGAAACCAGGGAAGTGTTAGATCTTATCATGGAAAAGACCCTTGATTTTTCCCGTCGGGGGAAGGAAAAAGAAATTCTTACTGTGGACAATCATGCCGATGGCATTTATTTATACCTTAAAATGAAAAAAGAAGACCCGGAAAAAGCGGAAGAGATAAGGAGCCTTCTGGAAGTAAACGGGGGCAACAGGAGTGGTATGGCCGTGGGGTCTGTTGATAGTTTTGGGAATGTTTATCCTGATCAATTTACCCGGAATCATGTTTTAGGTAATGTAAAGGAGCAGAGTTTCAGGGATATTTGGACCAGTGAAAGTAACGACTTGCTGGCAGATTTAAGGAACAGGAAGCCCTTATTAAAAGGAAGGTGTGGGCAGTGCCAGTGGTTGAATATGTGTAATGGTAATTTCAGGGCCAGGGCGGAAGGGTTTACAGGTGATTACTGGGAATCAGACCCGGCCTGTTATTTAACCCTTGAAGAAATAGGTGTTGAAAAATAATTAAAAGGGGGAATAATAAATGTACTTTCCAGATAACAGGCCCCGCCGCCTACGTTCCAGGGGAGTTCTCCGGGAGATAGTTAGGGAAACTGCTTTGAGAAGGGAAGACCTTATATACCCCCTTTTTGTTGTTCACGGAGAGGGAATAAAGAGGCCTGTTTCTTCCATGCCGGGCATCTATCAGCATTCCATAGATAGTCTGTTGGAAGAATTAAAAGAAGTAGTGTTTCTGGGGATTAAAGGGATTATTTTATTTGGCATACCGGCTTACAAGGATGAAAAGGGTTCCTCAGCTTTTGACCCCCGGGAAGTTTTACAAAGGGCTATAGGACGTATAAAAGAAGTTTATCCTGAACTACTGGTTATTTCCGATGTTTGTCTTTGTGAATATACCGACCATGGTCACTGCGGCCTGATTGAGAAGGGCAGCATACTTAATGACCCTACCCTGGAAGTACTTGCAGATATCGCTTTATCCCATGCCCGGGCGGGAGCAGATATGGTGGCACCTTCTGACATGATGGACGGTAGAGTAAAGGCTATAAGGAAAGCCCTGGACAAAGAAGGGTTTGAACAGGTGGCCATTATGTCCTATGCAGCTAAATACGCCTCCTCTTTTTATGGACCTTTCCGGGAGGCAGCAGGTTCAACCCCCTCCTTTGGCGACAGGAGAACCTATCAGATGGATCCGGGTAACAGCAGGGAGGCTTTGAAGGAAGTACGTATGGATGTGGCCCAGGGAGCCGATATAGTTATGGTTAAGCCGGCTCTGGCCTATTTAGATATAATTTATCGGGTTAAGGAAGAAACCCTGTTGCCGGTGGCGGCCTATCAAGTGAGCGGTGAATATGCCATGATTAAAGCTGCTGCACAAAAGGGCTGGTTGGAGGAAAAGGGAGTTATGGTGGAGGCTTTAACTGGCATAAAAAGGGCTGGAGCAGATCTTATTCTCTCCTATTTTGCCAGGGATATGGCCAGGATAATAAATGATTGTTAAACTAGTTAATCGGGAGAGGGTTGATTAAAGTGCTGGTTTCATGGAATACTACCAGGCAATGCAATTTAAAGTGCAAGCATTGCTACCGGGATGCCGGTTTAAAAGACGAAAGTGAACTGGATACATCTGAAGGGAAAAGATTAATAGACCAGATTGCCGAAAGCGGCTTTAAAATGATTATTTTAAGTGGAGGAGAACCCCTGCTGCGTCCTGATATTGTAGAATTGACGGCATATGCCCGGGAGGCAGGTTTAAGGGTTGTGTTCGGGACTACCGGGACGGAACTGGACCTGGGGTTGGCTAAAGAGTTAAAGGAAGCGGGAGCAATGTGCATGGGAATAAGCCTGGACAGCTCTTTTCCCGAAATGCATGATACCTTCAGGCAGGTACCGGGATCCTGGGATAAAGCCATAGAAGGAATGGAAAATTGTCATAAAGCAAACCTCCCCTTTCAAATTCATACTACCGTAGTAAAGGAAAATTATGATGAATTTGAAAATATCACTGATTTTGCTGTCCAGAAAGGGGCCAGGGCCCATCACATTTTCTTTCTAGTTCCCACCGGACGGGGGAAAGATATTGAGGAAGAGGCTTTGCGTCAACGGCAGTACGAACAACTAATTCACCGTATTTTTAAAAAGCAAAAGGAAGTAGATATAGAGATAAAGCCAACCTGTGCTCCTCAGTTTATGCGGGTTGCCGCCCAAAAGGGGGTTGATATGCGCTTTAGTCGGGGATGCCTGGCAGGAAGATCTTACTGCTGCATACTTCCCAACGGGGACCTTCATCCCTGTCCCTACCTGCCTGTCAGGGTTGGAAATGTAAGGGAAAAAAGTTTCAGTCAGCTGTGGGAGGAATCTGAGGTCCTGCAAAACTTGCGGAAACCTTCCCAGGGGAAATGCGGTAACTGCCGTTATGAAGAAATTTGTGGTGGCTGTCGGGCCAGGGCATACTATTATACCAGTGAAGATTATATGGCGGAGGATCCCTGGTGTTTGTATAAGGGGGCCGGTTAATTGGACTTGATAGATAAGGAATTGTTAAATTTCATACAAAAAAAATTCCCCATAAGCTCCAGGCCGTACAGGGATATAGGGGAAATTTTAGGTATTTCTGAGAAGGAAGTAATAGGTAGGGTGACGAATTTAAAAGAAAAGAATATGATAAGGAGAATTGGTGGCATATTCAATCCTAAAGCCCTGGGGTACAGAAGCACCCTGGTAGCCCTGGAGGTAGAAGGGGATAGCCTGGAAGAAGTGGCTTCCCGGATAAATATTTATCCGGAGGTTACTCATAATTACCAGCGCAATCACCGTTATAA
>CAYYWR010000012.1:0-14598 GCA_964474145.1 uncultured Syntrophomonadaceae bacterium | reverse complement strand
GACATTTAAAGCCTTTTTTGTTAAAGTTAAAAAAATTAAACACCCTTTGCAATGAGGGAAAGGAGTAACCAGTGTTAATATAACAGCGAGCCGGGGGTTGGTGAGAAGCCCGGTATAGGAAGCTGGCGAAGGCATTCTTAAGCAATTCAAACAAGGGGGCTTATTTTTCAGCCAAATAGGGTGGAACCGCGGGAAATACTCTCGTCCCTATATTATAGTTATATAGGGTTGGAGAGTTTTTTTATTATGTAAATAAATTTATTATTAGGAGAGGATTAATATGAATTTTCAGGAAGTTATTTTAAAACTTGAAGATTATTGGGCTAAGAAAAAATGCGTTATTTTTCAGCCCTACGATGTAGAAAAGGGGGCAGGTACCATGAACCCCGCAACATTTCTTCGCTCCCTGGGGCCGGAACCCTGGAACGTGGGTTATGTGGAGCCCTCCCGGAGGCCCACAGATGGGAGATACGGAGAAAATCCCAATCGTCTTCACCAGCACCTTCAGTATCAGGTCATTTTGAAACCTGCTCCCCATGATATTCAAGACCTGTATTTGGAAAGCCTTTATGCCCTGGGAATAGACCCTCTAGAGCATGATATTCGTTTTGTAGAGGATAACTGGGAGTCTCCCACGCTGGGCGCCTGGGGCCTGGGGTGGGAAGTATGGCTGGATGGCATGGAAATTACCCAGTTTACCTACTTTCAGCAGGCAGGAAGCTTTGATGTGGAGGCTGTTCCCGTAGAGCTTACATATGGATTAGAACGTATTTCCATGTTTATTCAAAAAAAAGAAAATGTTTTTGACCTGGAGTGGGCAGAGGGAGTAACATACGGAGAGGTTTTTCACCGGGCCGAGGTAGAACAGTCTTATTACTGTTTTGAAAGATCAGATCCAGAGGTTCTTTTAAATTTATTTAATATTTATGAAAAGGAAGCCTGGCGCCTTTTGGAAATGGACCTGGTACTGCCCGGTTATGATAATGTTTTAAAGTGTTCCCATACTTTTAATCTACTGGATGCCCGGGGGGCCATTAGCGTAACAGAAAGAACTGGCTATATTACCAGGGTCAGGAATTTAGCCCGTCTCTGTGCCCAAAAATATCTAGACCAGAGGGAAAGGTTAGGATTTCCTCTTATGAAGAAGAGAGGTGCATGTAATGAATAAGAAGGACTTACTACTAGAAATTGGAACCGAGGAGATTCCTGCTAGATTTATGCAGGATACTTTACATCAGATGGAAGAAATAGCCTCAAATTTATTTCAAAAGAATCGCATAGATATTGAGAGTATAAGGACTTATGGTACCCCCCGGCGCATGGTGCTCTTTATAGAAGGCGTAGATGAAAAGCAACAGGATGTTGAAGAAAAAAAGAAAGGCCCTGCAAAAAATGCCGCTTTTGATGAAAATGGAGAGCCTACCAAGGCAGCATTCGGGTTTGCCCGGTCCCAGGGAGTTGAGGTGGAGGACCTGGCTGTAGAAGAATTTCAAGGAGGGGAATACCTCTTTGCTGTTAAAAAGACTGCCGGTGGAGAAACTTTTAAACTATTGCCGGAAATAATGAAGGAAACCATTACCAGGATATCCTTTCCCAAGCCCATGTACTGGTCATCCAGGGATGTTCGCTTTGCCCGACCTGTTCGCTGGCTTATGGCCCTGTACGGTGAAGATATCATACCCTTTGAATATGCGGAACTTTCCTCCCACAGGTTTACCTGTGGACATCGCTTTATAGCTCCCGGTCCCTTTGAGGTTAAGCTTCCCACCAGTTACTTTGAAATTATCAGGGAAGCCTATGTGATACTGGATCAGGAGGAGAGGAGAGAAATAATAAAAAAACAGGCGGAAGATGCCGCCCGTTCAGTGGGAGGAAGACCCCTTATAGATGAAAGCCTGCTGGAAGAGGTAAACTATTTGGTTGAATACCCCAGGGCCATAGCTGGAGAATTTTCTCCTGAATTTTTAGAAATTCCCCAGGAAGTCTTAATTACCAGTATGCAGTCTCACCAGAGATATTTCCCCGTTGTGTCTCCAGAGGATGAATTACTGCCTTACTTTATTACTATTAGCAATGTAGAGAAGGACACTAAAGGGAATGTTAAAACAGGGAACGAGATGGTCTTGCGGGCTCGCCTGGCAGACGCAAGGTTTTTTTTCCAGGAAGACCAGAAGACCAGACCGGAGGAGTATGTTGAGCAACTCAAGGAGGTCATATTTCAGGAGGATTTGGGAACTTCCTTTGATAAAACAGAACGTATCAAGTTATTGTCAGAATACACGGCGGATTTACTGGGCCTGGAAAGAGACAGGAAAGAAACTATTTCCCGCATTGCTTATCTTTGTAAGTTTGACCTGTTAACACTAATGGTTTACGAGTTTCCCGAGCTTCAGGGCATTATGGGCCGGGAATATGCCAGCTTAGCAGGAGAAGGTGAAGAAGTGGCCCGGGGAATATTTGAACACTATCTTCCCAGGTATGCTGGAGATGAATTGCCGGAAACTTTGGCAGGTTCTCTGGTTAGTATAGCTGATAAAATAGATAACATAGTGGGGGCTTTCGGGAGGGGTATTCAGCCTACCGGTTCTCAGGACCCCTATGCCTTAAGAAGGCAGGCTCTAGGCATTGTAAATATCATGTTATATCACAATATTTCTTTTTCTTTGACTGAACTGCTGGAAAAGTCCATAGAAGATTTTGGCACCAAGAGATTAAAGATGCCTGAAGAAGAGATTATTAGCGACACCCTGGAGTTTTTCAGTCAGAGAATAAGGCATGTATTCCTTGAAAAGGCCCTGCGTTATGATATAGTGGATGCAGTTTTGGAATCAGATTTTGAAGTTGTGCTCCAGGCCTATAACAAGGTTAAAGTTCTGGCTGAAGCTGCAGAAAATCCTCAATTTACCAGCTTAATGACTGCTTTTACCCGGACGTCAAATCTGGCCAAAAAAGCCAGGCCTCAGGGAGAGGTCCGTATGGAGCTCCTGGAGGAGGAGGCGGAAAAAATGCTTTACCAGGCCTACCAGCAAGTAAGTGAAGGTATTGCAAGGTTATTGCAGGAGAAGGATTATAAAGGAGTAATAGACCAGCTGTCTTTATTGCAAAAGCCAGTTGATGATTTTTTTGCTCAGGTTATGGTTATGGTTGAAGATGAAGAAATCAAGAATAACAGGCTAAGCTTGCTGAAGGGCATCAGTGACTTATTCTTAGATTTCGCTGATTTCAGTAAAATAATTACACAATAATTAAAAAAAAAATAATAAAAAGAAGGAGTTTTATATATAAATGTAGTATACTAATTTAGTTGATTTCCGAAATAGTACAACAGATTAAGATAAAAGGGTGGTGAATAATCATCGACCTGACAGATAGGCAAAACAAAATAATTGAAATTGTTAAAGAGAACGGTCCTATATCTGGCGAAGATATTGCTTCTCTATTGAATCTCAGTCGAGCTGCTCTGAGGCCTCACCTGAGTGCTCTTACTATGGCCGGCCTTCTGGAGGCTCGTCCCAGGGTCGGTTATTATTACGCCGGCAATACTTCCAACTCATTAATAGCAAAAACTTTAAGAAAAGTTAAGGTGAAAGATGTAAAGGGGCTCCCGGGGGTAGTAAAAGAGAATACTTCCGTATATGATGCAATTGTTCTTCTTTTTCTAGAAGATGTGGGCACGCTATTTGTGGTTGAAGACGGAGGATACCTGGTTGGTATTGTATCAAGAAAGGATTTTTTAAAGAGCTGCCTGGGGGAAGCCGATATGCAGAAGATGCCTGTAGGTGTTGTTATGACCAGGCTGCCTAATATTATATTTTCTGAGCCTGATGATAGTGTTCTTGATGCAGCCAGGAAAATTATAGAGTACCAGGTGGATTCCTTGCCGGTTGTCCGCAGCGAACCTAAAGGACGCTTAAAAGTTATAGGAAGAATCACCAAAACAAATATTACAAAGCTTATAGTGGAGCTTGGAGGATAGCTTAAAAGGAGGTATTGTTTTGTGAAAAGCTCAGGTTTGCCGGTAGTTTTTGTTGTATCTGATTCCATTGGAGAAACTGCAGAGTTTGTAGTTAAGGCTGTAGCCAGTCAATATAACTCGGGACATGTAGAGATAAGAAGAATACCCTTTGTTTATGAAGAAGAAGCAGTAATGGAAATAGTAGAAGAAGCCAGCGAATTTAAGAGTATTATAGCCTATACTCTGGTCCTGTCCGAGTTAAAAAGTGTGCTGGAGAAAGCTGCTGGAGATAAGGGTATCCCTACAGTAGATATTTTAGGACCTATGATGAACGCTTTTTCTGACATAATGCCCTGGGGTCCTCGCCTGGAACCAGGTCTTATGCGCCGCCTTGATGAAGAATACTTTCACCGCATAGCTGCCATTGAATTTGCCGTTAAATATGATGACGGAAAAGACCCCAGGGGATTGCTAAGGGCTGACGTTGTTCTTATTGGTGTTTCCAGGACTTCCAAAACTCCTTTAAGTATGTATCTGGCCCATAAGAGAAAGAAAGTTGCTAATTTTCCCCTGGTTCCGGAAATAGAGCCTCCCGAGGAGCTTTTTATGATTCCAACAAGCAAAGTTGTTGGTCTGACTATTAAGCCGCAGCAGTTAAATGAAATTCGCGTAGAACGTCTTAAAACTCTAGGCCTTACAACGAATGCTAATTATGCTAATATGGAAAGAATACTGGAAGAACTGGATTACTCTGAAAAATACATGAAAAAGATAGGCTGCCCTATATTCGATGTATCAAACAAAGCGGTAGAAGAGGTTGCAAATTACATTTTACATTTTATTAAAAGGAGAGAAGTAACAGATGACCGGTAAAAAGTTAGTATATCTTTTTGATGAAGGAAACTCTCAAATGAAAGGCATGTTAGGAGGAAAGGGTGCTAACCTTTCTGAAATGACCCGGATAGGTTTGCCTGTTCCTCCCGGGTTTATAATATCTACCGAAACATGCAACCTTTATTATCAAAAAAGCGAACAACTGTTACAGGAACTGGAGCAGGAAGTGAAGAAATCTTTGAGCAGCCTTGAGATTAAGCTGGGAAAAAAGTTTGGAGATGTTAATAACCCCCTTCTTCTTTCCGTCAGGTCTGGTTCAGCTGTTTCCATGCCGGGAATGATGGATACAATACTAAACTTAGGGTTAAATGACAATACCATAAAAGGGCTGGAAGAAGCTTCCGGGGACAGGCGATTCACTTTTGACTGTTATCGCCGCTTCATACAAATGTTTGGAGACGTTGTTCTCGAAGTAAATCATTCATTTTTTGAGAAAGCTTTGCAGAACAAGAAGGAAGCTTATAATGTAATAGATGATACAGAGCTTACTGCGGAAGCACTTGAGGAGCTGGTGGAAGAATACAAGTCCATTATTAATGAGCAGGCTGGAGTGAGTTTTCCTCAAGATCCCATGGAGCAGTTAGTGGAGGCTATAAAAGCTGTTTTTGATTCCTGGAATAACCATCGTGCAGTGGTATATCGGAAAATACATAGAATTCCTGACAACCTGGGAACAGCAATTAATATTCAGGCCATGGTTTTCGGCAACCTGGGCAATGACTGTGCTACGGGAGTAGCTTTTACCCGTAATCCTGCTACCGGAGAAGCCAAGCTATACGGAGAATTTTTGGTTAATGCCCAGGGGGAGGACGTGGTTGCTGGTATCAGAACCCCCCTTTCCATTTCCCAACTGGAGGAGCTTATGCCGGAAATCTACAGGGAATTTAATGACATCTGTCAGCGGTTAGAGGAGCACTACAAGGATATTCAGGATATAGAGTTTACCATTGAAAGGCGCAAATTATTCATACTACAGACCAGGACTGGAAAAAGGACAGCCGGAGCTTCGGTTAAGTGCGCAGTTGATTTTGTTAAAGAGGGGATTATACCCAGGGAAGAAGCGATTATGCGGATAGAACCCGGGCAAATAGACAAACTACTTCACAGACAGATAGATCCTGAAGCCAGCCTTAATGTTATAGCCAGAGGTCTTCCTGCTTCTCCAGGAGCAGCTTCGGGTCAGATAGTTTTTGATGCTGATGACGCAGAAAAGATGGTTGAACAGGGCAACCAGGTTATTTTAGTAAGGCCGGAGACTACACCAGATGATATTCATGGGATTGTAGCTGCCCAGGGTGTGCTGACCAGTCGTGGTGGAATGACCAGTCATGCTGCTGTGGTAGCCCGGGGCATGGGGAAACCATGTGTATCCGGGTGTGAGAACTTAAGAATTGACCTGGAAAGAGAGATTTTTATAGTAGATGGATCCACCTATAGCAGAGGTAATATTATTTCTATAGATGGTGCTGCTGGCAATGTAATAATTGGTGAAGTTCCCTTAATAGACCCGGAATTAAGCGGTGAATTTCAGGAAATATTGGAATGGAGTGATGAGATTCGTGGTTTAGGAGTCAGGGCTAATGCTGATACTCCGGAGGATGCAGCCAAAGCCCGGGAATTTGGAGCTGAAGGCATCGGCCTCTGCCGGACTGAGCATATGTTTATGGCCCAGGAAAGGCTTCCTGTGGTTCAGAGTATGATTTTATCAGAAACTGAAGTTGAACGGAAGCTGGATTTAGAAAAACTTCTGCCCATGCAACAGGAGGACTTTTCGGGCATATTCAGAGCCATGGAGGGACTGCCTGTAACCATAAGGCTTTTTGATCCACCTTTGCACGAGTTCTTGCCTGCTCTGGAGGAGTTGATAGAAGAGATTACAAAGCTTAAGGCTGGCGGGGGAGATTCAAAGGAAATAGAAGAAAAGGAAGGGCTTTTAAGACAGGTAAAAGGGTTATCAGAGTCAAACCCCATGTTGGGTCACAGGGGATGCAGACTGGGTATAGTGTATCCTGAAATATACAAAATGCAGGTAAAAGCTATAATAAAAGCGGTAGCAGATTTAGCCAGAGAAGGTATTGTAGTAGTTCCTGAAATCATGATTCCCCTGGTAGGGCATGCTGCCGAACTTCAGGTAATGAGGGAACTGGTTGAAGAGACAGTTAAAGAAGTACTGGCTGAAGAAAGATTTGAAATAGACTACAGGGTAGGCACCATGATTGAACTTCCCCGGGCCTGTGTAGTAGCAGGCCAGATTGCTCATCACGCAGACTTTTTTTCCTTTGGTACTAACGACTTAACTCAGACTACCCTGGGTTATAGCCGGGATGATGCAGAGGGCAAGTTTTTACACCATTATATAGCGAAAAAGATTATTCCCGATAATCCTTTTATGACCATAGACAGAGATGGTGTAGGCGCATTGATTAAATTAGCCGTAGAAGGAGGCAAGGACCAAAAACCAGAAATTAAAATGGGCATATGTGGAGAACATGGTGGCGACCCTGATTCAATAATTTTTTGCAATGAAATAAATCTAAACTACGTAAGCTGTTCTCCTTTCAGGGTGCCCATTGCCAGACTGGCTGCCGCCCAGGCTAAACTAGGCAAAAAAGCAGGGGGATATGGAGATTAAAAGGTTACTGTACTGACTGTTAAGCCGTCTGTATGTATAATATGTACATGTTTTTTGTAGAGCTTATAAGTGGGTAACTGAAGAATATAGTGCTCATGGGAATACAGTGTTTTCTGGAATAAAAGAAGGCAAAACTTGAGATAAGAGTTTTGCCTTCTGCTTTCTTGTCTACCAACAATATGACCACAAGATTACTCAGTCAAGAATTTCTTTTAATTTATTTAAGGCATTCACAGAAATATTAGTGAAAAAATCTCCAATTCTTCTAAGGGTGATAACTACAATATTTGACCTTTCTATACCTTCCTCCGCCAGCAGGTTTACACTGCTAAGGGTTTCTCCATTTTTAACCAGAACCAATTCCCCCAGCTTTTCACCTTTTCTAATAGGGGCGGAGATGTCATGGATAATTACTTCTTTTTCCAGCCCAGCTTTATCTTCCTGCTTAACTACTGCCTCCAGGGCTTTTGAAGTTTTTAAGTTTACCTCTCTAATTTTTCCATCGGGAACAGGAGCCTGGGCAACTATTTCACCTTCGCCGGTCACGATCTCAAAAGCATAATTCCTAAACCCGTAATCCAGTAGCGTTTTGGAGTCAGATTTGCGGGTGCGCTCATCAGGGGAATTTAAAACTACTGAGATAAGTCGTAAATTATTCTGCTGGGCTGTGCCTGCCAGGCAGTAGCCTGCTTCCCGGGTCCAGCCTGTTTTTAAGCCATCTGCTCCTGGATAGCGGCCCAATAAAGGATTTCTGTTATATTGGGGATCTTCTACGTTGAACGTAAACTCCCTCTGGGATTCCAGCTCCAGTATTTTAGGCTGGGTCTCAATAGTATATGCGGACAAATTGGCTATATCTCTGGCACTCATATAATGGTCGGGTTCAGGTAATCCCGAGGCATTTTGAAAACGGGTGCTGGTCAAGCCGATTTCTTGAGCTCTTTTGTTCATATGCTGGACAAAATTATCTTCAGAGCCATATAAGTGTTCGGCAATGGCCACACAGGCATCGTTACCCGAGACTATAGATATTCCTTTTAAAATGTTATCTACAGTAACTTCCATGCCTACTTCTAAAAACATTGTGGAGCCTACATGTCCTGTTCTCCAGGCTTTTTCGCTTACAACTACTTTTTCATCCCAGTCTAATGTTCCTTCATCTATAGCTTCTAAAGCTAAAAGCAGAGTCATTATTTTGGTAATGCTGGCAGGAGGGTAGGGAACATCAGAGTTTTTATCATATAGTACTTGACCAGTGCTGGCTTCAATTAATATGGCCGACTGGGCCTGTACATCAAAAGGAAGTTCGTCTTTTTCTTCACCTTCAATCCCTTCATTTTCAATGATTTCCGGAGCTTCCTGCGCCCCTAATGTAATCACACCTGCCTGTGAAATTAAAAGAATAAAAATAAGAAACAGCATCAAGATTTTTTTAGGATAACTCACTTTTCATTATGCCTCCTGTAGTTTTATTTGTTATAGTTATAAACAATTCATTATTTTTATATATTATTTTATATAAAGTGTAATATGTTTACCGACATTTAAAGTATAATTAGAATAAATTATTAGGAAGGAAATAGGTTTTAGACATAGAAGTTATTACACTCCTAATTTATTTAGACATTGAATATAAAAATCCTCTTAATAAATAACAAAAATTTTAAGAACTGGAGGTTTTAATAATGTTAATATTGGGCCTTAATGGCAGTCCTCATGAAAAAGGTAATACTGCAGAACTTCTCACATGTGGGTTAGAGGAAGCAGCAAGTATGGGAGCAGAAACAAAACTAATTCACATTCAAAATGTTTTGGATGAACTGGAACAGCCCTATTGTATAGCCTGTCAACCCCGGTGTCAGGGCACTTGTTATGAAGGGAAGGAATTAAGCCAGGTATATGAGCATATGAGAAAATGTGACGGTATATTATTAGGAAGTCCTGTTTATTTCGGCACAGTTTCAGCTCAGTTGAAAGGTTTCTGGGATATGTCCCGGAAACTTAGAAGTGAAAAGGCATTACTAAACACTGCAGGTGGAGGAATTGCTGTAGGTGCAGCCAGGTTTGGGGGACAGGAAACTACAATCAAGGCTTTACATGACATGATGCTGGTTCAGGGAATGCTGGTAGTAGGAGATGGTCATTATACTGCGGATTCGGGACACCAGGGAGCCTGTGCCCAGAAGCCTGCCTTAGAAGATGAGTCTGGAATATCCAGAACAAAAATTATAGCTAGAAGAGTAGTCCAAATAGCTAGTGCTGTAGGAAATCAGGAAAGTTGAAAATATGAATTGAGGGGAGGGAGGGTTGACTAGCGCCCACTAAAGATGAATATTAGGGAAGAAAGAGAACATTTGGAGGAGAGCATCCTTTCTCCTTTAGCTGCAGCAAGTTCTAAAAGTAAAGGCCGCTGGGAGCTGGAGAAGGAATGCTCTATCAGAACAGCTTTTCAGAGGGATCGGGACCGAATTATTCATTCCAAGGCTTTCAGAAGGTTAAAACATAAAACCCAGGTTTTCATTTCCCCCGAGGGAGACCACTACCGCACCAGGCTAACTCATACACTGGAGGTTGCGCAAATTGCCAGAACTGCTGCCAGGGCTTTAAAGTTAAACGAAGACTTGACAGAAGCCATTGGCCTGGGACATGACCTGGGGCACACACCTTTTGGACATGCTGGCGAAGTAGCATTAAATGAGGTATATTCCCCTGGATTCAGACATAATGAGCAGAGCTTGAGGATAATAGACGTTTTGGAAAATGGGAAGGGCCTCAACGTGACATGGGAAGTTAGAGACGGCATTTTGAACCATACCGGAAAGGAAGATCCCTTGACCCTGGAGGGTCAAATTGTGAAGATAGCTGACCGTATTGCCTATATAAATCATGATATAGATGATGCTCTCCGGGCAGGGATACTAAAAAAGGAATGTCTTCCTGAAAACCCTGTCTTGCTTTTAGGTAACAGTTCGTCCCAAAGAATTGATAAGCTGGTAAGAAATTTAATTGAAAGCAGCCTGAACAAAGAAAAAATAAAGCTTGATTCAGAAATCCAACAGGCCATGCTGGAGCTAAGAAAGTTTATGTTTGAAAATGTCTATGTAGGATCTGAAGCTAAAAAAGAAGACCAGAAGATTAGAGGCATGGTAAAAACTTTATATGAATATTTTATAAATAATCCCCAAGAAATACAAACGAAGGAAAGCTTTTTGTCTGCAAAGGATCCCCTGGAAAGAAGGGTATGCGATTATATAGCAGGAATGACTGACCGGTATTTTATCGCCATATACCAAAAAAACTTTATTCCAAGCCCCTGGTCACTGAAGCTTTAATGCTATTTTTAATATAGACTTGCTCAGCTGCTGGTTGATGTAACTGCTATAAAGGCCGTTAGCTCGTTAGCCCTATTAGCCCTATGTCCTTTCAGCCTTTCAGTGGGTGAACATTGGAACTTTTATTAAGCTAATGTAAAAAGAATAAAAAACAATAAATGGTATATAATATTAACTGTTAAATAGATTTTTACTGTATTGTTAATATTTTTTTAAATTTGCAGGAAATAAAACAAGTTATGTAGAATATACTTTGTAATACCAAACTGTAACAGACATCAAGACAACAGTAATTAACTAGTTAACTAGTTATTAACTAAATATTAACTAAATTATTAACTATTACCCAACTATTTGAATCACAATAAAGAGGGACTTATAACATTTCCCATTTCCTAAGGAGGGGTAGATTACCATACCTTCAGGTACTGGTTGAAGTAATTTACAGAAATACTAGCTCTATTGTTGACCTCGTCTCTCTTTTAGATTTTTGGGATGAGGTTTTTTGGTAAAAAAATAAATGTTTTATCATATTAAGCAGGAATTTGTCTATTATTGAAGAATAGTTTAAAAATTTATAATTTATATTATCACCACAGCGAAAAAAATATGAAAGGTACCGCGCCTGCCATGATCAATTTTTTGCTGTAGGGTTATACAAACAGGTGGTTTTGAAATGGAATATTTCCTTCCGGAGGAAATTATAGAAGAAATTAGAGAGCGCTTTAACCTGGTTGACGTAGTTTCTGATTATACCAGGCTGAAAAAGTCCGGGCGGAATTATATGGGCTTGTGTCCTTTTCATTCAGAAAAAACACCATCCTTTACGGTATCCCTGGAAAAACAGTTGTATTATTGTTTTGGCTGTGGAGCAGGCGGAAATATATTTACATTTATAATGTCTATGGAAAACTATACTTTTATGGAAGCAGTCAGGTCTCTGGCAGAGCGGGCAGGGGTATCACTGCCTGAAAGAAATCTTTCCAGGGAAGAAAAGAGAGCAAAGCTTATCAATGAAGAATTGCTTAAAATCAATGAAATCAGCATGAAATACTTTCAGAAAGTTTTATTCAAGACCGATCCTGGTAAAAGGGCTTTAAAATATTTGAAAAAAAGGGGATTACAGGAGCAAGCAATAAAAAAATTTTATATTGGCTTTTCCCCACCTGATTGGAACAGCTTAAAGAATTTTTTAAAGAATAAAGGTTTTTCAGAAAGCAATATAGAAAAGGCGGGAATAATAGTACTCAGATCGGATAAGAGCGGTTACTATGATCGATTTCGAAACCGCATAATGTTTCCAATTTTTAGCCAACATAATCAGGTAATAGGCTTTGGAGGAAGGGTTCTGGATGACTCACAGCCCAAGTATATGAATTCACCTGAAACACCTGTTTACAACAAGAGCAAGAGTCTTTATGCCCTTAACTTTGCCCGCTTTAGTATGAGAGAGAAGAACCAGCTAATAATTTTTGAGGGATATTTAGATGTAATTACTGCTTTCCAAAATGGGCTGGAAAATTGCGTTGCTTCGCTGGGAACAAGTTTGACCGGGGAACAGGCAAAAATCATTAGGAGGAATGCTTCTAGCGTTATTATTGCTTATGACTCTGATACTGCTGGCGAATCTGCTACCTGGCGAGGACTGGATACTTTATCTGATGCAGGTTGTCAGGTCAAGGTGGCTCAATTGCCTGAAGGGCAGGATCCTGATGAATTTATAAGAAAAAAAGGAATAACAGTTTTTAATACAGAAATAATACAGAAAGCATTACCTTTGGTTGATTATAAGCTGGAAAAAATTCATAAGGGCACCGGTAGTTCAAATTTTGACACACCGGAGAAAAAATTATCTTATTTGAATAGAGTTTTACCTGTTCTATCAGATATTAAAAATAGCGTAGAGCTGGACCTGTATATACAGAAAGTCAGCAGTCAAATCGGAGTTAATCCCAACACGGTGAAAAATGAATTAAAAAAATACAGGCAGAACAAAAGAAGAAAGGGCAGGGAGTTAGCTCCAAAAGATGTTTCTGCTTTTTCAGAAAAACTGAAGCCTCCGGCGGCTGAGAAAAAAATATTAAATGTAATGCTTAAATCGAAAGAATCAATTGGGGAAGTGAAAAAACATTTAGATGTTAGTGATTTTAAGTATGAGCCTTACAGGTTAATTGTGGAAAAGCTGTATGTTTTGATTGACAATAACAGTGATTACTCCATTGAAGCTTTTTTGGATTTGTTTACTGATTCTGAAATAAAAAAGATGATAGTAAGCTTAACTATGGAAGATGATATAGATCTGGAAAATTCAAAAAAGGTGATCAGGGATTGTGTAAAAAAAATAAAAAGTTACCAGTTAAGCTTGAAGAGGAAAGAGATAGAAGGAAAAATCCAGAAGCTGGATAAAGAGCGAGATGCAGGGGAAATTAAAAAGCTTCTTGAAAAATGGTCAGAATTGAAGCGTCTCGAGAAAGATATTGTGCCTTATAGAAGGGAGTATTAGACTATGAAAGGTAGAAAAAAGGATTTAAAAAATCTTCAAAATACCCTGGTGGAAACAGGGAAAAAACGGGGAACATTAACCTATAGAGAAATTATGGAGTATTTGCAGGACCATGAATTGTCAACGGAAGAGATTGATGATTTTTATGATAAGCTGGCCAACCTGGGTATTGATGTAGTGGATGAATTAAGCGGGGGAACTAACAAAGTAGTGCCGGAGAATGTAGAGAAAGAAGAAATTACTGTAGGGGAAATAGACCTGACAGCCTTAGAAGGTGTAACTGTAAACGACCCGGTGAGAATGTATCTTAAGGAAATAGGAAAGGTGCCCCTTCTTACTTCAGAAGAAGAGGTGAGGCTGGCAAAAGCCATGGAACAGGGCGATGAAGAGGCTAAAAGAAGATTAGTGGAAGCAAACTTGCGCCTGGTGGTAAGTATTGCTAAAAAATATGTGGGCAGGGGTATGCAGTTTCTGGACTTAATTCAGGAGGGCAATCTAGGCCTTATTAAAGCGGTAGAAAAGTTTGACTGGAGAAAAGGTTATAAGTTTAGCACTTATGCAACCTGGTGGATTCGCCAGGCTATAACCCGGGCCATTGCCGATCAGGCCCGGACCATAAGAATTCCTGTGCACATGGTAGAAACTATTAATAAGCTTATCAGGGTTTCCAGGCAACTGGTACAGGAATTGGGCAGGGAGCCTGCCCCTGAGGAAATTGCCCACGAAATGGACATCAGTGAAGATAAGGTAAGGGAGATTTTAAAGATAGCCCAGGAACCGGTATCTCTGGAAACGCCCATAGGGGAAGAAGATGATAGTCACCTGGGAGACTTCATAGAGGACCAGGATGTTCAGGCACCGGCAGATGCTGCAGCCTTTGAGCTCCTTAAGGAGCAGCTGGAAGGTGTCCTGGATACCTTAACCCCCAGGGAGGAAAGGGTCTTGAGATTGCGCTTTGGGCTGGATGACGGGCATTCCAGAACCCTTGAAGAAGTAGGCCAGGTTTTTGGTGTTACCAGGGAGAGAATCAGACAGATAGAGGCTAAAGCCTTAAGAAAACTGCGGCATCCAATGAGAAGCAAGCGGCTTAAAGATTATTTGGAGTAAAGTTATAATTGCTTTTCACTTGAGGCCTTGACTTGGAACTGATTTTCTTTTATAATCTATATGTAAATCAGAGTTCCTCAGTAGCTCAATGGTGGAGCAACCGGCTGTTAACCGGTAGGTTGCAGGTTCGAGTCCTGCCTGGGGAGCCAAATTAAGGGCCCATAGCTCAACGGTG
>CAYYWR010000011.1:0-14888 GCA_964474145.1 uncultured Syntrophomonadaceae bacterium | reverse complement strand
GTATGGTAGCTTATATTTACCCCCGGGTTGATTACGCCAGCCTGGAAGTAGTGGAGGATAAGAAAGTCAAGCAGTCGGCTTCACTTAAAATATTTGCCAGGGTAACAAATGTCAGGGAACAGGAAATCGTGCTTAAGGAAAAGAAAGATGAAGAAGGAGATATTATAGAAGGGGATAGGCCCTCAGGGGCAACCATAGTCGTGTATGTAGTGCAGAAAGAAGAGACCATCTTCAATATTGCTAAAAAATATAATGTTTCTATAGAATCAATTGTAAAAGCCAACAAAATCCAGGATCCCGATTTGATTTACTCAGGACAAAAAATAATAATCCCCTATGTAGGGTAGCAGTTAAAGGTAGCATATTTTGCTACTTTTTTTTTGCGCTGGAAAGCAAATAATTCCTTCAATAGCTAATTAATCCCATCCATGTGAAATAGTCCTATAACCACCTTTATTATGATAACCCCCAGGTTGTTAAGATTACATAATATATTAACCTTATTAAGTGGATTTGTCTATTCAGGAAAAGTTAACTATAATGACATCTGGGGGCTAATTATGTAAAATAAAGGAGGAGGATAATTTAAATGAAAAAAAGTTTTTTTTGCTGGGCACTATCATTGGCTTTACTTTTCACACTGGTTCTTCCTGCAGGTCAGGCGCAGGCACATGAATTCACCAGGAGTTTTTCCACCAGGACAAATGTAACCTATCGTATAATTAATTCATCGGGAAACAGAATAACCATTCCCAGCACAGGTGGACGCTTAACTCTAAGATTATACATAGTTAGTTCTGGAGATACGCTCCAGGACATTGCTGACAGATATAACACTACTGTGGCAGAAATACAAAAAGCAAACAGCCTGGACAGCACTACGCTGCGTAGAGGACAGGTGCTGGTAATTCCTGAAGGGACAGGCACACCAGATCCCGCGCCAAGGCCAGAACCTGAACCTGAACCAGACCCGGAGTCTGAACCAGTTCCCGCACCAGACCCGGAGCCTGAATCAGATCCGGAACCAAAACCCAGCCCAGAACCCAGGCCAGATCCCACCCCGGATCCTGAACCGGAACCACCCCAGAGTTCTCAGTTAACTCAAGATGAGCAGCTCATGCTGGATCTGGTAAACGAAGAGAGGACGCGAAGGGGATTACAGCCTCTAAGGATTGATATGGAAGTAGTTAGATTAGCCCGCATGAAAAGTCAAGACATGGTTGACCTGGGCTACTTTAGTCATCAGTCCCCCACGTACGGATGTCCCTTTGACATGCTCAGGGCAGCAGGAATAAGTTATACAAGGGCAGGAGAAAACATTGCAGGAGCCTCCCAAACAGAGAGAGCCCATGCCAACTTAATGAATTCCCCCGGGCACAGGGCAAATATTTTAAACAGTTCTTACACCCATGTGGGTATAGGAATAGTTGACGGGTCCCGTTATGGCAAGATTTATACCCAGCTGTTTATCAGAAAACCTTAAAGAAGGCTCCCTGCATTTTAACCTTAAAGATGCAGGGAGTTTTTTTGCAAGGAAACATGGCCTGTATATTAAGATGTTCTTGCACATTCTTCTTAAGTAAAGCATAAAATGCTACAAACAGTTTTATGCAAACTTGAGCATTTAGATATGGGGAAAAAATGAAAAAATCAAGGTGGATGAGCCTGTCACCAGTTAATCCAAATACTTGAGGGAGTGGGAACATTGGAGAAAAATTTAGTAAAAAAAGGAATCTATTTGCGGGCTGAACAGGTAGAGCGTTTGGCCGGCATAGTATTTGAAAACAGAAAAAAGGGAAAAAGGAAGCTAAATGAAAGCCTGTTATGCAGAGTAGCCCTTGATGTACTCTTCTATTATAACTTTAACTTTTCCCAGTATGAAACCGAAGAAGAATTAGTAGAAGCTTTACTATATAAAATTGAACAGTAGAGTAAAGCTATTGACTCAAACTAGTTGCAATGTTTAAGTTAATTGGATGAGGAGCAAACTATTGGTTTAATAATTTTAAAAAATAAAACAAAAAATAATAGTGCCACTTTATTTAAAGGGAGATGACGCTGAGTGGGTAGAAGGCGGCGTGGCACTATGTCTGAAGAGTTGAAGTATGAACTGGCTAAAGAGCTTGGTGTTGTTGATATTGTAAAAACCCAGGGCTTTGGAGGCGTTAGTTCCAGAGATTGCGGGAACATGGTAAAGCTTGCAATCGAGAAAGCAGAAAGGTTTTTACAAGAAGAAAATAACAAAAAATAAAGTGGCGGGGATATGCACTGCATATCCCTTTAATTTACCTTTTTTAAAAGGAAATAACCTTCTTTTGACGAAATAAGAAATAATAAGTTTGTATCCCATACCAAAGGAGGAATTTTTATGGAAAAGGCACTGCTGGTTATTGATATGTTAAATGATTTTATACAATCAGAAGGACGTCTTTATATAGGAGGGACAGGGGTAAAGGTTATTGATCCCATCCAGAGAATTACTCAAAAAGCTAGAGAAGAAAGAACTCATATCCTTTACATATGCGATAGCCACTTTCCCCAGGACGCTGAATTTGAAATGTTCCCACCCCACTGTTTGCAGGGGACCCCCGGGGCAGATATAATAGATGAACTGGCCCCAGCTAAAGGAGACGTAATAGTTCCTAAAAGAAGGTTCAGCGCTTTTTTTGGCACTGACCTGGATTTGACCTTGAGGGAATTAAAGGTAGATGAGTTGTTTTTGACCGGGGTATGTACCAACATATGCATTTTATACACGGCTGCAGATGCCAGGATGTTGAATTATAAAGTTAATGTTCACAAAGATGCCGTTGCTAGTTTTAACCAGGAAGCTCATCTCTATTCCCTAAAGGAGATGGAAAGCACCCTGGGAGTTACAATTCTGTGATTATTCTTTAATTATTCTGTGAATCTGTAACAGATGAAAGGAAACTATATTATGGATAAGATAAATCTTATTAAATCCAATCAGGATATTAAAAAATTTAAAATACCTCAGTGGAGAACCTTACATTCGGCAACCCATGGGGAAATAAAAGAAGGGTTAACAGCAGACATTTATTTTCTGAGAACTCATGAAATATTAACCAGCCTGGGGCTGGACCGCACCAGGGTTACGGCAGAGATATTTGCTACCCGGGAAGGGGTTTTGGCGGGCACCCGGGAAGTGCTAAACTTGTTGAAGGATCTGGATATAAACATCTGGTCCCTGCAGGAGGGGGAAGTGTTTGCCAGTAAAGAAGTAGTTATGCGTATAGAAGGTCCCTACGGTGAGTTTGGCTTATATGAAACTGCTCTGCTGGGCATGTTAGCCAGCAGCAGCGGCTGGGCTACTGCTGCCCGGGACTGCAGGGAAGCAGCCCGGGACCACAGGGTAATATGTTTTGGAGCCAGACACCTTCACCCTGCTGTTGCCCCTGTAATGGAAAGGGCTGCCATAATAGGGGGAGCCCATGGATGCAGCTGTATTTTAGGGGCAAAGCTGCTGGGCAAAGAGCCTGTAGGAACCGTTCCCCACGCCGCCTTTTTGATTGTGGGGGATACGGTAAAAGTAGCCAGGGCCTTTGACCAGGTAATGCCCGGGGAAGTCCCCCGAATTATACTGGTAGACACCTTTAAAGACGAAGTAGAGGAAACCCTGAGGGTTGCTACTGCCCTGGGGGAGAGGCTGGAGGGGGTAAGGCTGGATACCCCCGGTGAGCGGGGAGGCGTTACTCCGGGGCTGGTGAGGGAGGTCCGGGCCCGCCTGGATCTGGAAGGATATGATAAGGTAAAAGTCCTGGCTTCCGGGGGCATAACACCCCAGAGAATGCCTGCGTTAATAGAGGCGGGGGTGGATGCCTTTGGCGTGGGGAGCTACATATCCAGGGCCCCGGCTATTGATATGACCATGGACTTAAAAGAGGTAGGAGGAAAACCCCTGGCCAAGAGGGGAAGGATACCGGGGAAAACAGACAGCCCCCGCTTAAAAAAGGTAACCTGAGCCATGGATGGCGAATATCCAGGGAAGCTTACGGGAGAGCCCGTAGCTGAGTCTTTGCCATTATCAGCGAAGATCTGTCACGAGCTGGAAGGGCAGAGGAGATATTAATTAAGTAAGAAGTAAATCTTATTATTCTATAGGGAGAAATAAGGAGAAACAAATGAACAAAATATTTTATCCAGCCAGGGCTAAAATCAACATATCTTTAGATGTCCTCCACAAGCGTCCCGATGGCTATCATGAAGTGGAGATAGTTATGCAGAGCATTGATCTATCAGACATTTTAGTATTTAAAAGAGCTGCAGAAGGGGTGATAGAACTTGAGTGTGCCCATCCACAAGTGCCTCTGGACAGGACCAACCTGATTATAAAAGCGGTAGAAAGACTGAGGGAAAAAACCGGGGTTAACAAAGGAGTAATTATTAACCTGGAAAAAAATATTCCTATAGGGGCTGGCCTGGCAGGGGGCAGTACTGATGCGGCAGCAGCTCTAGTAGCGGTTAACAGGTTGTGGGGCTTGAGATTAACCCCGGAGGAATTATTAGAAACAGGGAGTGAACTGGGGGCGGATATTCCTTACTGTATTCAAGGAGGAACCTGCCTGGCCAAAGGAAAGGGGGAAGTGTTAACTAAGTTGCCTCCCCTGCCTGCCCTGTGGGTTATGCTGGTAGTTTTTCCCTTCAGTGTTTCCACGGCAGAAACATATGGTTCCTTTGAACCTGGTGGTATAGAGAAAAGGCCTGATACCAGCGCTGTTATAAAAAGTATAAATCAGGGAAAAACAAAAGAACTGGCCAGGAGCATGGGCAATATTCTGGAAAGTGTCACGTTTCAAAAGCACCCTGTCATCGCACAGAGAAAAAGGGAGCTGGAGGATAAAGGGTTGCTGGCAGTACAGATGACCGGGAGCGGGCCCACCCTTTTTTGTCTGGCAGAGAACAAGGAAGAACTGGAGCAGGTTGCCCGGGCCCTATCACCGTGCGAGGGTGAAAAAATCCTTATTGCCAGGACAGTAAGTTAGGAAGGAGAATAAAATGAACGCAGTAGTTTTAGCAGGGGCACAAAACTCTTCGCCTGTAACGGAGGCTTTTGGTATAAGAAACAAGGCTTTTATTACTATAAATGGAAAGCTCATGATACAATACATACTGGATGTCCTGGCATCCCTTGACCAGGTAAGGGATGTTGTTGTAGTAGGCCCCATGGAGGATCTGGGGAAAATAGAGAGGGCTGATTCCTTTATCCTGGTACCGGAAAAGGGGGACATAGTAGATAATGTGAAAGAAGGTTTCAAGCACCTTTCTGGAGAAGACCCTACCTTAATTCTCACCTCGGATATTCCCATGATTACCAGGGAAGCCCTGGAGGATTTCATCTCCAAAAGCAGGGCGGCAAATGCTGACTTTTATTATCCAATTATTAAAAAGGAATATTGTGAAGCCAAATATCCGGGAGTAGTAAGAACCTTTGTCCAGCTGGATGAAGGCTCTTATACAGGGGGCAATGTGTTCATATTAAACCCTCTGGCCCTGGAGACTGCAGCAAAAGAGGCCTCAGAGTTTATCGCCCTCAGGAAAAAACCTCATCTGTTGGCTTTAAAATTGGGGCCGGTATTTATATTGAAATTCATGCTAAAAAAACTGAGTGTGGGGGAAGCGGAAAAGAGGGTTTCCCAGATATTAAAAATAAAAGCCCGGGTAGTTAGGTCTTCTTACCCGGAAATTGGCACTGATGTGGACAAGGAAACCGACCTGGAAATGGTTAAAAAAATACTAAATGAGGGATAAAATAACTTTAAAGGGCAAAGGGCAAAGGGCAAAATTGTGAAATTATTTCTACATTTTGCTATGGTATGCAGGAATTAATTAGTTAAGTGTAGAAAAGAGCTAAGGTCAGTAATAATAACTTTATAAGAAAGATAAAGAGATAAAGGCCTGAAGGGTGGTGAAGTAATGGAAGTTACAGATGTACGGATTAGAAAAATTAATCGTGAGGGTAAAATGAAAGCTATTGTTTCAATTACCTTAAACGATGAATTTGTAGTCCACGACGTAAGGGTTATAGAGGGTAACAACGGCTTGTTTGTTGCTATGCCCAGCAAGAGGACTCCTGATGGAGAGTTTAAAGATATAGCGCACCCCATTACATCACAAACAAGGGAGGTAGTTCAGTCGGCAGTTTTAGGCGCATATGATCTTGAAATGGATAAGCAGGGAGTAGCCGACGAAATGATTCAATCTTGAAAAATGGAGCTGTGGGCTCCTTTTTTTTTGGGAGAAAAATATGACAACTCAGGAGGTATTTACTATGATAACTGCTGTTGTGCTGGCTGCAGGGGAAGGTACCCGCATGAAATCTAAAATTCCTAAAGTTTTGCATAAACTCTGTGGTAAAACTATGCTTGCTCATTTACTGGAGGGTTTAAATGCATTGGTCAGTTTAACGGTTGTAGTAGTTGGACATAAAGCGGAAGAGGTAAAAGCAGAAATTGGTGATCAGGTTTCTTATGCAATACAAGAGCAGCAACTGGGTACCGGTCATGCTGTAGCTCAGGCTTTAGAGAACATACCGGAAAAAGGCCAGGTGATAATAGCTTGTGGTGATACGCCTTTACTAAATAAGGATATATTTAAAAGCCTACTTGATTACCATCAGGAAGAAGGTTCAGCGGTTACAGTTTTAACGGCTGAATTAGATGACCCATCGGGGTACGGTCGCATAATTCGAGATAAAAAAGGAAAGGTTACTAGAATTATAGAGGATAGAGATGCCTCTGACCATGAAAAAGAAGTAAAGGAAATTAACACGGGAACTTACTGTGTGGAGGCCTACTGGCTTAAAAAGGAAATAGAGGCTATAGCCAGTAAAAATACTAAGGGAGAATACTACTTAACAGATATAGTAGAAATATTAGCTGGCCAGGGGCAAAATGTTTTGGGTTATAAAATAGAAGATTTTAACCTGGCCCGGGGAATAAATAACAGGGCTCAGCTGGCCAAAGCCGAAGAAATTATGCGCAAAAAAATTAACGGGAGGCTCATGGAAGAAGGCGTAACATTAATTGACCCCTCCACTACCTATATTGACGACAGTGTAAAGGTTGGGAAAGATACTGTTATCTATCCTCAAACAATCATAGAAGGCGACTCGGTCATTGGTGAGGACTGCGTTATAGGACCCCAGAGCAGATTAATTAATGCTTCACTGGGAAACGAGGTGTCTTTTCAGAATTCAGTGATTATAGACAGCTCTGTTGGTGACAGGGCCAATATAGGACCTTTTGCTCATATAAGACCGGAATCTCAAATTGACCGGGAAGTAAAAATCGGTAATTTTGTGGAAATTAAGAAATCTGAAATAGGTGAGAAAAGTAAAGTTCCTCATTTATCTTATGTCGGTGATACCACCATTGGCAGAAAGGCTAACCTGGGTGCAGGTACCATTATTGTTAATTATGACGGTGCTAAGAAGCACCACACAGTAATAGAAGACGAAGCTTTTATAGGCTGTAACAGTAATCTTATTGCGCCCGTGTCTATAGGTAGAGCCGCTATTGTTGGAGCAGGCTCAACCATTGATCAAGATGTGCCGGAAGAGGCCCTGGCTCTGGCTAGACCTACTCAGATTAATAAATTAAAGGCTGCTAAAAGATTGCGATCTTTATTAAAATCGTCAAAAAACCCAAAATAGCGGCAGGAAAATCTTTATTATAAAGAGAAAATAAAGAAGGCAAGAAAAAAATGCAGGGCAGGGGGTTCTTACAAAAGTGTATCCCGATAAGAAATTGAAAATATTTACTGGAACAGCCAATAAGGGCTTGGCAGAAGAAATTGCCCAGCATGTGGGTATTCCTCTGGGTAAAGGGGAAATACAAAGGTTCAGTGACGGGGAAATTGCTTCCTATATTGGTGAAAGCGTTCGTGGAGCAGATGTTTTTGTGGTGCAGCCGCTATGCCCTCCTGCAAGTGAAAATATTATGGAACTGTTGATTATGATGGATGGCATGAAAAGGGCTTCGGCCAACAGCGTAAATGCAGTTATACCTTACTATGGGTATGCCAGGCAGGATCGCAAGACCAGGGCCAGGGACCCTATCACAGCCAAATTGTTGGCCGATCTAATTACAACTGCAGGAGCGCAGCGGGTTATTGCTATGGACTTACACGCAGGTCAGATACAGGGGTTTTTTAATATCCCTGTGGACCATCTTCCGGGGGTTCCCATAATAGCCAAATACTTTGACCAAAAGAAAGTGGAGTCACTTACCGTGGTATCTCCAGACCTGGGAGGAGTAACCCGGGCCCGGAAATTTGCGGACTATCTTAATTGTCCCATAGCTATTATTGACAAGAGAAGGCCGGAACCCAACGTATCGGAAGTCATGAATATCATTGGTAAGATTAAGGATAGAACAGTAATAATGATTGATGATATTATTGATACAGCAGGAACAATAGTTCAGGGAGCTGAGGCGCTGCTGGAAGGGGGAGCAAAGGAGGTTTATGCCTGCTGCACCCACCCGATTCTGTCCGGACCGGCTATAGACAGGCTGGAAAAATCAAATGTCAAAGAAGTTATAGTTACCAATACCATACCTTTAACTAATGATAAAAAAATTCCTAAAATCAGGGTTTTATCAGTAGCACCCCTTATGGGAGATGCTATCATACGAATTCATGAAGAGCTTTCCGTAAGTAAACTTTTTGATTAACCGGCGGAAGTTATTTGACTATGCTAAAGTTAGTGGTTATAATACTAATTATGATAAATTGATAAACAGTCATTTGAAAGGAAGAAAGGAGAATTACTATGGAAAGGCTTGAACTCATAGCTGTTAAGCGGGAAAAGTCTAGCAAGGGAGAAAGAAAAGACTTGCGAAAGAGGGGTCATATTCCAGCAGTTGTTTACGGGAGAAATGTGGACAATACTCTTTTAACAGTGAACTGGAAAGAGCTGATGCAAGCCCTCAGCACCTCTGCAGGTTCCAACGTTCTTATCGATTTAATTATTAAAGATAACGGTGACCAGCGCAAAGAAACGGTTATGGTAAGGGAAATACAAAAGCACCCTATTAAAGATTTCTACTTACATGTTGATTTTATTGGCATATCTCTATTGGACAAAATTCAGGTTAATGTTCCCATTTACTTTGCTGGTGAGCCCGAAGGGGTTAAAGAAGGCGGAGTTATTTCCATACAGTTAAGGGAGGTACTGGTGGAGTCGCTGCCTACAGCCATTCCTGAACAAATAGAAGTGGATATATCAGGGCTTAATATAGGGGACAGCCTTAATACAGGAGATCTTATACTTCCCCAAGGGGCAGAATTGATGGATGACCCGGAGGAAACAATTGTTACGGTAGTTATGCCTACCAGTTTTGAAGAGCCGGCAGAAGAAGATATTGATGAAGAACTGGAAGAAGGAGAAGAGCCAGTTGAAGGAGAAGAGGGAGAAGAGTCTAAAGAAGAGGATAAAAAAGCGTAACTCAGGTTACGTTTTTTTACGGATTAAAGGAGCAGGCTTCCATGAAGTTACTGGTAGGATTGGGAAATCCGGGGAAAAAATATATGCTGTCCAGGCATAATATCGGCTTTATGGTACTGGACTCCCTGGCCTACAAACACGGTTTGAAATTCAAATATCTGAGATACAGTTCTTATATAGTAAAGGGAGTTATAGCCGGGGAACAGGTTATGCTGGCCAAGCCCCTTACCTACATGAATTTAAGTGGACAGGCGGTTAAAGGGATGACCCAGGACTTAAAAATCCCCCCCCAGGACCTCTTGATCATTTATGATGATCTGGATTTAGAGGTGGGGGCCTTGAGGCTCAGGGCCAGAGGAGGCAGTGGAGGGCATCGGGGCTTGAGTTCCATCATGGAAGAGCTGGAAACAGAAGAGTTCAACCGGCTCAAATTTGGCATTGGCAGGCCCCAGTACCAGGAGGTCAGGGACTATGTGCTGGACAGATTTACTGCCCAGGAAGAACCAGTGGTTAAGGAGTCCATAAAAAAGGCAGTTACAGCAGTAGAGGTATATATCCTGGAGGGGATAGAGGAGGCCATGAATCAGTTTAACCAGCGAGCTTAATTATTAAACTTTATAAAATTACGTCTTGCCATATAGGTTTTTCTGTGCTATAGTAATTAATAGTATATTTAAAAAGCTGTGAAAGAGGAAAGTAGGCTGGGAGATATTTTAAGGGAGGCGGTGTCACCGACTGAAAACACTGCTAAGGAAGGCCCGGTTGAAGTTCCCTCTAGAGCTGCAGGCTGAAACTTTTCCCTTTCCAGGGGAAAAGCAAGTAGGTTGAGCCGGGTTCTTCACCCGTTAAAAGGGAAGCAGGTATCGGATAATTTAAGCAGGATAAGTAACATGATAAGCATTTTCCATGTAAATGTCCCGTACCTGTAATGAGTGGGTTTTTGCTGTTAATCTATATTAAAAGCGGAAATCAACTAGGGTGGTACCACGGAAGATAAGTTTCTCGTTCCTAATGAATGAGAAACTTTTTTATTTATTTTATTTTATCTTTATTTATTATATTAAGTCAAATTAAGTCAAAAAAAACAAGGAGGTAAAAAGATGATTGTGGTCATGAATTTAGATGCTTCTCCTGAGGAGATTAGTGCCGTAAAAAGCAGGTTGGAAAACCTGGGTTTTCAAATTCATCCTATAGAAGGTGTGAAAAGGCTGGTGTTGGGAGCGGTAGGGGATAGAAAAATTGTCAATTCTTTAAATCTGGAGTCTTACCCGGGAGTAGAAAAAGTTGTACCCATTATGAAACCTTTTAAAATGGTAAGCCGGGAGGTAAAGGAAAACAACTCCGTCATTAAGGTTAAGGATGTGGAAATTGGCGGGCCTGAAGTAGTTGTCATGGCAGGTCCCTGCGCCGTGGAGACTGAAGAGCAGGTTATGAGTGTAGCCCGGCGGGTTAAGGAGATGGGCTGCCAGATTTTAAGGGGAGGTGCTTATAAGCCCCGGACTTCTCCCTACAGTTTCCAGGGGCTGGAGGAGAAAGGTCTGAAAATACTGGCTGGGGCCCGAGAGGAAACAGGCCTTCCCATAGTGACTGAGGTTATTAACCCCCAGGACGTGGAGCTGGTGGCCAGCTATGCGGATATGCTCCAGGTTGGTTCCCGGAACATGCAGAACTTTGCCCTTCTCAAGGCAGTGGGCACAGCAGGCAAACCGGTTTTGCTGAAAAGAGGGCTTTCCGCCACCATTGAAGAGTGGTTAATGGCGGCAGAATATATTATGGCCGAGGGGAACTACGATATTGTCCTTTGTGAGAGGGGCATCAGGACTTTTGAGACCTATACCCGGAATACCCTGGATATAGGCGCTGTTCCCGTAGCCAAGAGTTTGAGCCACCTTCCTGTTATTGTGGACCCCTGTCACAGCACTGGAAACTGGCGGCTGGTCAGCCCCCTGTCTAAAGCAGCCATAGCAGCTGGCGCCGATGGGCTGATGATAGAAGTACATCCCAATCCCCCGGAGGCACTATGCGATGGGCAGCAATCTCTCAGCCCCAAAAACTATAAGACAATGATTTCACAGTTAAAGCCATTTATAAAAGCGGCGGGACGCTGCTAGAGAGGGGAGCATATATGTATAAAATAGGATACCTGGGGCCTCCCGGCACCTTTACCCAGGAGGCCCTCCTGAAGTATAAAAACTATTCCAGTGAAGATATTAAAGAGTATAAAACAATACCAGAAGTTATCAAGTCTATAGGCAAAGAAGTTGAAGAGGGTATAGTTCCCGTGGAAAACTCCCTGGAGGGCTCAGTTAACGTAACCCTGGACATCCTGGCGGGGGAAAACAACCTTAAAATAAAAAGGGAGGTTATTATCCCTATTTCCCACCACCTTCTGGCAAAGGACAATACAGGGCAGAAGGATATCGCTACCCTCTATTCCCACTACCAGGCGGTAGCCCAGTGCAGGAAATTTATTGAAGCCTCCTTGCCTGAGGCGGAAAGTGAGTTGACCTTCAGCACTGCCCAGGCGGCCAAAATTGTTTCTGAAAAACCTGATAATAACTGTGCTGCCATCGGGACCCTGAGGGCGGCAGAACTTTACGGCCTGAAAGTCTTAAGGGATAATATAAGCGACCACAAGTGCAACTACACCAGGTTTATTATCCTTTCCCATCAGGAGTCTTTGCCCCCTACGGGAAAGGACAAAACTTCAGTAATCTTTGGGATTAAAGACGGGCCTGGGGCTCTTTACCAGATACTGAAAGAGTTTGCCTTGCGGGAAATAAACCTGACCAAAATAGAGTCCCGGCCTTCCAAAAAGAACTTCGGTGATTACCTGTTTTTTGTGGATATGCAGGGCCATTTCCACGAGCCTGTAGTTTCTGAAGGCATAGAAGCCATTAAGGATAACACTGTATTTCTCAAGGTGCTGGGCTCCTACCCGGAGGCGGAGCCGGCAGCGGTCAGGTAACTCTGCCTCCCACCCGGTATTATCTTTTCCTGGAAACCTGCCATTTATTATTACTATTATTTTTACCCCAAAAGGAATGAGTTCCTGTTTTTTAGTATATGATATAATACATGATTAAAATACATGAAAAACTATGATGAAATACATAAGACGTAGCTGATTCGTCGCCATTCTACAAAACAAGTTAATTTCTAAAGGAGTAGTTCAACTGTTGTCTCTATTTCTCAGAGTAGTAGGGGCGGGCTTAGCGGCGGCGGCTCTTTCCTACTTATTGAACAGGGTGTTTTTATCCAGGTTTGGCAAGCATGCTTTTATATATATAGCACCTGTAATGGAAGAAGGCCTGAAAACAATTTTCGCCCTGGGTCTTAATGTCCCTGTGGTCTTAGCCCATACAGTTTTTGGACTGATAGAAGGGACCCATGACCTTTTCCCTTTTCAGGAGAAAAAGGTTGCTGCTTTCCTGGTGAGTTTACTGAGCCATACAGTATTCGGTGCTTTAACCTGGCTAATATTTGTGTACTCTTCCTCCCTGGCCTTGAGCGTTGCCCTGGTATCAGCATTTCACATTTTGTGGAACTATTCCGTCTTTAAAATTTTGAAAAGCTTTTGAATTAAAATCACTTGCTTATTTTGACGGTGCCTGTTTTTTTGCTGACTGCTCCCCGGGCTTATTTCATTGACTATATGCTTAAAAGAATATATAATTATCTTTACAAGAGAATACCTTACAATTCAAGCGGGCCTGGGTTTAAGCTTAAGGCTTATTTTTGCTTGCCTGTCTGGAGTTTTTTGACTGGGGGAATGATTGGAATGGAAAGTAAAAAACTCCTGGAGATGCTTTACGAAGATAAAGAATTCCAGGGTATTATGGAAAACTTGCAAAGAGGAATAAAAAGCCAGCTGCTCCAGGGCATAGATGGGAGCCAGAAAAACCTGGTAATCTCCGGGGCAGTTGCTTTTACCGGGAGGCCTGCCTTTATCGTTACTACAGATCTTAAAGAGGCTGAAAAAATCTATGAAGACCTCCTGAATTTTTTCCCCGGGGAAAGAGTTTTTCTCTTCCCCCCCAGGGAAGATATTTACCACGAAACATTAACCCACAGCAAAGAGATAGCAGAGCAGAGACTCCTGGTGATTGATAAAGTATTGAGGGAGGATAATTTTCTGGTAGTTGCCCCTCTTGCCTCCCTTTTACCCCTGCTGCCCCCCCGGGAAATATGGAGGAAGTCTTCTCTAAAGGTCAGGAAGGGGGAGAGCATCAACCTGGACACCTTGACCAGGCACCTGGTTCAACTGGGCTACGAAAAGACCTCTCTAGTAGAGAGCAGGGGTTACTTTAGCCTCCGGGGAGGAATTCTGGACTTTTACCCTGTAGCCCGTCAATACCCCTTGAGACTTGAGTTTTTTGGAGATGAAGTAGATTCCATCCGGGAATATGACCCGGGTGATCAGAGGTCAAAAAACTATTGGGAGCAGGTAGTTATTACCCCTGCCTATGAGGTAGTTTTGGGTGAAGGCGCTTTTCAGCGGGGGGTGGCTCAAATTGAAAGGGCTTTTAATGAGAGGAAGTCAGCACTATTAAAAGCGGGGGGCAGAGAAGCCGCAGAAGCTTTGCAGGAAAAGACAGAGAACCACCTGGAAAAGATAAGGGAAAGAATATTTTTTGACGGCATAGAACAGTATCTGCCTTACTTCTACTCCAGGCTGGATACCATTATAGATTATCTGCCCCAGGACACTCTGCTTTTTATGGAGGAACCCGCCCATATATTAGAAAATGGGGAAAAGCTGTGGCAGGAGATAGATGGCAATAACGATTCTCTTTTAAGGAAGGGAATGCTTTTACCGGAACAGGTGAATTTACACCGTCCTGTTAAAGAGTTTCTTACCTCAAAGAAACTCCAGTATATTTCCTTCGCCCTCTTGATGCGCAGTGTGCCGGGCTTAAACTCTGTGGCAGTTGAATTTAAAAACAAGACCATGCCCAAATTTCACGGTAAATGGGAGGTTTTAAAGGAGGAAATAGACTACTGGTTCCAGGAAAAATACAGAGTTGTCATAATGGCTCCCTCCCCGGAAAGGGGAAGGGAGATGGCCGATGCCTGTAAAAGCCAGGGAATGGAGGCTGTTTACACTCCAAATATCCAGGACCTGCCTTCTGATACCCTGGGGGTTAACTGCTGCAACCTGGACAATGGCTTCATACTTCCGGGACTAAAACTGGCCCTTCTAACGGAACAGGAGATAATTCCCCAGAGGAAAAAGAAAAGGGTATGGAAAAGGTCCAGGGAAGGTGTCAAAATATCAGATTATCATGAACTGGAAGCAGGAGACTATGTGGTCCACGAGCAGCACGGAATTGGTCAGTACCTGGGAGTCCAGACATTAGAGATTAACGGGTTTAACAGGGACTATCTTTACGTCAGGTACGCGGGAGAAGATAAGCTCTAT
>CAYYWR010000010.1:13537-15186 GCA_964474145.1 uncultured Syntrophomonadaceae bacterium | reverse complement strand
AAAAAAGGATCAGGGGTTCAGCTGGTCTTTTTTTTATTTCTATAAATCCCCCTGGGATGCTTCAGATGGTAAGATTCCAATTAAATTAAAGACTCTATCATGGTAACTTTATCTTCACAGTAACACTGGTGAGTTTAGCAATGCTCTTTCCATACCGTCCCTCTGTTCCCCACTTCAACTCTCTCAACCCAGTCTTGACCCTTGTCGTGCAATGTAATACAATTGAAGACAATACTACAAGGAGGAGATGAGCATGTGAGTAAAAAAGAAGAGGTTCTACTGGAGAGCGGAACCAATGAACTGGAGATACTTGAATTCAAGGTTGGGGATGAATACTATGGCATAAATGTGATGAAAGTGAGGGAGATACTGACACAGAAGCCGTTAACGAAACTGCACGAAAGCCATACTATGGTAGATGGTATTCTCTCCATTAGAGGTGATATGATTAAGCAGATAAGTTTGATTAGGTACCTGGGTGAGCAGGAGAGTGAGCAGGATTTAATTATCATAACTGAATTCAATCTTAATAAACTGGCTTTCAGGGTCACAGATGTAACCAGTATAGAGCGTATCTCCTGGAAAGACATTGAGCCAGTTGAGGGTTTCCAGGAGAGCATGTCTATTATTGGTGCGGTAAAGTACGAAGATCGCCTTGTTATGGTTTTGGATTTTGAAAGTATTGTGGCCTCCATTATACCATCTGCTATAGACGTTGATTTTGAAGACGTTGGAAAACTGGCAAAGGCCAGGCTTGCCATCGCTGATGATTCCAATTTTATCCTGGAGATGGTCAAAAGGTTTCTTAAAAAGGGTGGCTACGAAAACGTTATTAGCTTTCATAATGGTCAGGAGGCTTTGGATTATCTGCAAAAAAACCCCAACAGTGTAGATGTTCTTATTACCGATATTGAAATGCCTCAGATGGACGGTCTTACCCTTTGTAAAAGAATAAAGGAAGGCAAGGCGACAAAACATATTATTGTGATGCTTTATAGTTCCCTGATCACAGATGATACCAGACATAAAGGTATTTCAGTAGGTGCCGATTTCCAGGTGAACAAACCCCAGTTCAGGAGCATTTTGCAAAAACTAAATGAGCTTCTATAATAAGGAGGTTAAATTGGCTGAGAAGGTTTTGATTGTAGATGATGACCAGCATATATGTGATCTGGTGGGGATAGCTTTAAGGGCGGAGGGTTTTGAAGTGGAAACGGCTCTTGAAGGTAAGACAGGACTGGAAAAAATTCAGCAGGGAGATTATGACGTTATCCTTCTGGATATAATGCTTCCAGAAAAGGACGGCTGGCAGATCTGCCGGGAAGTAAGAGGTGGCCATATGCAGGGGGTGCCTATCATCATGCTTACTGCCCGGGGAGAAGAGGTGGACCGGATTCTGGGCCTGGAGATGGGGGCTGACGACTATGTGACCAAGCCCTTCAGCCCCCGGGAACTGGTAGCCCGGGTAAAAGCCCTCATACGCCGGTCGGAAAAATATAATGAGACCCGGGAACTGTTGCAGTTTGGTAACCTCATTTTGGACCTGCGGAGTTATGTGGCCAGGGTGGGAGAAATAGAAAGTGGAGAAACAGAAAGGGCAGAGCTGGAAAGTGGAACAGGAAAGGAACCTGGGGAAGCACAAGGAAAAG
>CAYYWR010000010.1:0-13437 GCA_964474145.1 uncultured Syntrophomonadaceae bacterium | reverse complement strand
CTGACCCCTAAAGAGCTGGAGCTTTTGGCTTTGCTTGCCCGTAACAGGGGGAAAACCTTCACCCGGGAAGAGCTGCTGAAGGAGGTCTGGGGCTTTGATGATTCCCCTGGAGGCACCCGCACTGTAGATGAGCATATAAAGAGGCTCCGCAGCAAGATTGCCCGTCATGACAAGCATTTCAGTTACATCCAGACGGTTTGGGGGAAGGGATACAAGTTTGAGGTGAAGGAGTTTTGATGAAGTTTCCATACAGGCCCCGCAGCCTGTTCAGCAAATTGATGGTTTCCCATCTTGTGGTGGTAGCTCTGAGCTTAATTATAATCGGTTTTTTCCTGACGTATCTTATTGAAAACTATTTTTTGAATACCCGGGAGTGGGAGCTGACGGCCCAGACCCGGAATGTGGTCAACCTTATTGAAGAGGACCTCAACCAGAGAGACCTTCAGGAATTGGAGAAGACGGTGGTAACCCTGGCGTTTTCCCATAAAATGAGAATAAAGGTTTTAGACCATCAGGGAGATCAGCTTTTTTTAGCGGATCATGTTGATACGCAAAGGGAGAATGAGTCGGAACAAAGGGAAGGAGTAGGCCTGGAGGATAGAGAGATCAACCATATCTTTGAGGGCAACATGTTGACCAAGAAAGTATATGGTCCCGATTTTAAGCGTTTTCTGGCAGCTGCTCCGGTATTTAGTGAAGAAGAAGAGCAGGGTGAGGGGGACAACCTTAATAATAACGGGGAGCAGGTTATAGGTGCAGTTATTTTGAGTGCGCCCCTTAGCGGGATTGAGGAGACTATAGCCCAGGTGAGCCTGCTTTTTTTGTATTCCGGGGGAATAGGCGTGGTAATTGCCGGCATTCTGGCTTTTTCCCTGTCCAAAACCCTGACCCGGCCCCTTTTGAAGTTAAACCGGGCTGCTTTAAATATGGCCTCCGGCGACTTCCGGTGCAAGATTGACGAAGAGCCGGACAATGAGATTGGCGGTCTGATTAAATCCTTTAACTACTCTGTGGAGCAGGTAGAGCAGACCCTGGAGGAGCAAAAGCGCCTGGAAAAGCTTCGCCGCAACCTGGTGGCCAATGTTTCCCACGAGCTGAAAGCTCCCCTGTCTTCTATAAGGGGGTTTTCCGAGTTGATGCTGGACGGTCTCATAAGTGAGGAGGAGAAAGAAAAGTATCTTGGGGTTATCCTGGATAATTCTGTTCATTTGAGCAGGATAGTGGACGACCTGCTGAAGCTATCCCACCTGGAAAGCGGCCAGATGTCCCTGAAGGTAGAAGATATTTCACCAAGGAAAATGGTGGAGCGGAGCTTTGAAAGCATGAAGGTCAGGGGAGACGAGAAGGGGGTTTCTCTGCACCTGGAGGTCCCCGATGATTTGCCCACTGTAAGGGGAGACCGCTATCGACTCCACGAGGTGTTGATCAACCTCCTGGATAATGCTATTGAGTTCACACCCGCCGGGGGAGATGTGTGGATAAGGGCTTATACAAAAGGTTCCTGGATGGTCCTGGAGGTGGCGGATACCGGCAGGGGCATACCCCAGGAGGACCTGCCCAATATATTTGAGAGATTTTACAAGATAGATAAATCCCGGAACCGCAGCAGTAAAGGATCCGGGTTGGGGCTGGCTATTGCCAGGCAGCTGGTTGAGCTCCACCAGGGTGAGATAGAGGCAGAAAGCAGGGTTGACCAGGGCAGCAGGGAGGATCAGGGCCGCAGGGAGGGCCGAGACGGCAGAGACGGTAGCCACGGCAGCGACGGCCAGGGCAGCACCTTCAGGGTGTGGCTTCCCCGAACTTAATTAAATAATAATAACACTTTTAAGTAGTTAAGACCGGAGATAAATTAGATATCGGAAACGGGAAAGAACTGGTTTTTGTCGAGATGAAGATGCTGCATTGGCCGGACAGCATGGCAACATATCTTACCAAAGGTAACATACTTTTCAACAGAAGGGTATAGAAACCAGTGGAACCCTGATGCTGATGCACAAAAAGAAGCAGTAGATATTGGCAAAAAAATAGCAATAATATAAAAGTATCTGGAATAAAGGAATGGGAATTAAATGAAAAATAAAATATTCATAGTTGCTGTAATTATTATGGTCTTTCTTTCAATATCATGTGATAATAGCAGTAGAGAAGAATTTGATGATGATAGCCTTGTAGATAAATTTATTATAGATTTAGTGTTACAAGGAGATAGAAGCAAGACTCTTGAGAGAAAAAAGGCTGCTGAAATATCATTAAATTTGCTTGGATATACTGAGCAGGATGTATATTTATTTGAAAGTAAAAAAATATTTGCAGATGTTGGTTTAGAAAAAACAGGAGATTATACTGGGTGGATAAACCTTGCTCAAGTAAAAGGGATAGTAACAGGAGATGGTTCCGGTAATTATAATCCTGAAGGTCATGTAACATTTAATGAATGGATAACTATCCTTATACGTATTTTAGGGTATGAAGAGAAAGAAATGGCCTGGTTTGATGATTATGAGCAGATAGCAAAAAGTATTAATTTAATAGATAGCGATTATAGGGGCAGTGAAAAGATAACTATACAACAAATGGCAGAATTAGTTATGCCAGCAATTGAAGAAAGCGATAGAATAGGCATTGATAAAGAGTTGCCCTTACCCGGTATAGTCCATGAAATAGATATCAGTTCAGAAAATTCAGCTATTTTAATTAAATGGAATAGATTGCCTTATGCCACTTCTTATTCTATTTATCGCGCAACCTCCAGAGATGGGGTATATGAAAACATAGGAAATGTTGTAGAAGATGAGTATTTTGACGAAGAAGTTCGAGGGTTAGTCATGTACTGGTATAAAATTAAAGCCATAAATAGTGCAGGAGAGGGAGAAAAATCCAGGCCTGTTGAGTTCATGCTTAGAACCATTCCTGATTTTTAAATTGCCGCTGGGCAACGCCTTCATACAAGAAAAATGTGATTTTATACTATTATTATGATAAAATAGCTTTAGATTGAGAGAAGTTTTATTTTTCAGGAGGGTAATTGTTATGGCGAAACAAGATCAGACACTTCTTCAGCGTGTCACTGTAGATCCGAAAATAATGGTGGGAAAACCTACAATTAGAGGTCTTAGAATAACGGTAGAGCAAGTGCTTAAAGCTCTTGCTGCAGGCGTACCTCAACATGAGTTTCTTGAGGATTACCCTGAGTTGGAACAAGAAGATATTAAAGCAGTTTTGCTTTATGCTGCCAAGCGAATTGAGGAAGAACAAGTATTTTTGGTAGATACAGGCAATTCATAATGGATAATAAAAAGCTAAAGTTTCTTATAGATGTAGGGGTAGGGGAAAAAGTTGAGAAATGGCTTTCTACCCAAGGATATGATACTAAATCTATAAGAGATTTAGATCCACGTATGCCAGATGAGGAGATTTTAAAACTTGCGACTCAAGAAAAGCGCATGGTTATAACAATGGATAAAGACTTTGGAGAGTTGGTTTACAATGCCAACCAGCCTCATTCAGGAGTGTTAATTTTACGTATTGAAGATTATAATTCTACACAAAAAGTATATGTTATTAGAAAAATATTACAACAGTATCAGACAGATATAAAAGGTAAGTTTTGCGTTTTTAAAGATGACAAGTTAAGAATCAGGTAACAATACTAGAAACGTGTCTGAAGTTATATTATAAAGATTTATTATAAAGACTCACAGTTTGAGGCAGAAGAAAGAGAGAAAAAAGTAAAACCCGCTAAAATGCGGGTTTTTAATTCTTCGTGGATTAAATTCTGCAAAAAATGTGTATAACAATGGTGTCGGGGATGGGAATCGAACCCACATGGTGTTAACCACACGGCCCTCAACCGTGCGCGTCTGCCTGTTCCGCCACCCCGACACTGATAATAGGATAAAGCTATTATCTTTATCCTTCAATATATAGTATAGTAGAAATCATAAAAAAGTCAAGGCTGTTTAGACAGTAAGACATGTACAGGCCCTAATCCATGGTAGTCAAATACTTTGTTTTCCCTTCTTTAAATCCCCTTACCAGCTCGCAGTGGCGGAGAATTGCAAATTCCTTTTCTATTTCTTCCAGGGGAAGTTGTAAATTCTCTGCTATTTCCGGGCCGGTTACTTTCTGCCTTTCTTTAATAAACTCATAAATATTCTGCTGCCTTTCTGTTAATCCTTCTGCTCCTTCCTGGCCCAGCATTTCCCTGGTTTTGCGGGCCCCATATACGGCCATGGGATCGCATGGCTTGGGCTGATGCAGGGAAGCGATATAGCAGTCTTCACACAAGTCCTTTTCTCTAAGTTTGTGAACATCATTCTCTTGAATTTCTTGTTGACACTTATCACACTTCATAAACTCAAACAACATCCTTTCATTATAATTTTTATAAGCTGTTTTACTAACCTTACTAACCTTACTAACCTTCTGATAATTCTTTATAAGTTTCTATAGCCAGGGAGGAATAAGCTGCTCCCGGTCCACCGTTTAAAAGCATGGTTACGCCGCACACTTCAATAAGTTCTTCAAAGGTAATACCTGCATCAATTGCTGTTTGTACCCAGTTAAGTATACAATCATGGCACTGCTTGCTTATTACTATTCCCAGGGCTGCCAGAATTTTTTCCCTGGAACTGAGAGCCCCCTCCTTGAGCACTGATTCTTTTAAGCTTTTAAAATGTTTCATGGTATCTGGTGTTACAGATGCGATTTCACCCAGGTTTTTGTCCAGCTCTTGCAGTCTTTCTTTTTTTGACATTGCCTGTACCTCCTGTAAATTTTTATTATTTTGTCCTGCCTGCCTTTTCTGCTTTTCCAACTTCCGGGCTCCGGGCTTCGGTTTTCCTGGTACTAATCATCTATAGCGGTTTTTAGTTTTTTTAATAGCCTGATAAGCTCATTTCTTTCTTCCTTTTCCAAAGAGTTTAGCAGGAAACTGTTGTGTTCCCTGGCGACATCAAACAGTTTTTGCTTTATCTGATTTCCTTTTTGGGTATTAAAGATATAGAGGGAGCGTTTATCAGAGGAGGAGGGTTTTCTTTGCACGTATCCTTTTGCTTCCAGTCGCTCTATTATACCGCTTATTGTGGTTCTGTCCGTCCCCATTAATTGCCCGAGCTCCATCTGGTTAATGCCTTCATTTTGCCAGAGAAAGCTCAGGGCAGCGAATTGAGGAGGTGTCAAGTTAAAGGGTTCCAGCTTTTTCTTGAATCTCTGGAAGGCTTTTTTATGACATTTTGCCAGGAGAAACCCAGGGCTGTTTTCAATATCAAACATGTCAGTATTTTCCTTTCTGTTTTTTTCCTTTCTTTTCATTCATTCATTCATTCATTCCTTCATTCACTCACCCACACTCACTTACTCACTCACTCACTCACTCACTCACTCACTTACTCACTCATTCTTCCTTCCTTCCTTCCTTCCTTCCTTCCTTCCTTCCTTCCTTGTTTGTTTTCCTGCTTATTTTAAAATTAATATCAAACTTTATTTCCCTTCCTACCCTGGTTCGCCGCCCATATCTTGTTCAGTATACTGATAATCAGTAAGCTTATAATCAGTATACTGACTATATTATAATAAAAAAACCCGGCTCAGTAAACCTGAATCAAGAGTGTTAATAAGGAGAGTAGGGGAGTAATTTCCTGAAAAAGCAAGATAATTAAAAGAGGGCTAAAATTTAGCCCTCTTTTAATTATCTCTCGTGTTTCTTATGCTTCTTACACTACACCCGCTGATTAATGCTGCAGTTTCCCTGCATGTTTGTTCTGGTGGTTACTTCTTTACTGGTATTTTTATTTCCTGTCCCGGGAAAATCTTGTTGGGATCTTTTATATCCGGGTTGATTTCTAATATTTCCTCTACAGTTACTCCTTCTCTTTTTGCAATCTTGTAAAGGGTATCGCCTTTTTTGACCACGATAACTTTATAATCTTTGGGCGGCTTTGGTGGCTTTTCAAAGGTGACATCTAGAACTACTTTTATCTGTTCTGTTTCTGATACTTTAATAAATGCTTCAATGACGGCTGTTTGGCTGACTTTTTTCTTGTCAATCAGGTCAAAGTCTATATCTCCGATTAATCTCAGTCTTACTTGAACGTTCATATCCTTCACAGCTTCAGGCACGTTTGCTACAATTTGGAAGGGGACATCTTCCCTCTGGTGTCGCAATAATCCATTCTGGTCTACGAAGAATATTTGTTTATGGAGAACGGCTCTTACGATTACCTTGCCATTTTCAATGTCAGTTTCTTCATCGGTAATTTCTGAAATAATTCTGAATATCTTTTCTGCGCCTATGGTGAGCTCTACATCAGAGTTAATAGTTTCTCTTTCAGTAACGTCAGCTACAACCTGCTCCACCTTTAATAGCTTTTTATCAACCTGGATGCTGGTTCCACTTACATCAATCACAACTTCTTTTTGAAGGACCTCTGAAACCTTAACAAAAATATCTAGCACAATTGTCTGCCTTAAATTTCTGCCTGGTGGGTCTTCTAACTGAAATTCATCAACTACAGCTTCCACATCAACCTGCACGTCAAAATCCGGCTGTGCTCCAGGAATATCTACAGTTACACTAAAGGGGACGTCTTCTGTTACGTGGCGCACCAGGTCGCCTTCATCCACCAGGAAGATTTGTTTATGGACTACTCCCCTTACAATTACCACATCTTCCTTTACTTCCGTTTGTTCATCTCTGACTTCTCCAACTATCTGGAAAATTTTCTTTGCTGTAATGGGGAGTTCTGCTGTCTTTTTAATGGTTTCAGAAACTCTATCTTCTCCTACTACACTATCAACCTTTAATAATTTCTTATCTACTTCCAGATCCTTTGGTCCACCTGTAACATCTGTTACTACTTTGAGCTGCTGTACTTCAGTTACCTTAACAAAAATTTCAAGTAATACTTCTTGCCTTACCTTTGTATCTGTAACTAACTGGGACTCTATGTCTATAATGTTTACCCTTATCTGCTCGTTTAAATTGGGTTGAGCTCCTTCAACATCGACAAACTGCCTGAAAGGCACTTCCTCCGGAACGTGTTTTACCAGGTTACCTTCATCTACCACGAACAACTGCTTTTTAATAATACCAGTTACCATTACGCCGCCTTCTTTTACTTCTCCCTTGACATTAGTCAGGTTTGCTACGATATCAAAAATCTTGGTGGCCTGGATGGGCAAGGTTATTTCACTATCAATTATTTTTCTTTCTGTAGTTTCACCTATAACTTTATCTACCTTAAGCAGCTGTCTTTTTACGTCTAAGGCTGTATTCATATATACTTCCCTCCTTTAATCCTTATTCACTTTCCATAATATGATGAAAGGGCTACATGTGTGACAGGATAATTGAATCCTTATTGGCCTATACTAATAAAAATATTTATAAAATAACTAATTTAATGAATAACAAAAGACCATTAAATCCAGTAAAAGAACAATTAAGGAGCGCTTCTTTAGCGCTCCTTAATCAGGGCCGGCGAGTCCGGCGGGGAGATTATCAGTTTATTATTCGTATTTTGCCTTGGACCTGCCTGTTTTCCAGTAAACTTCTGTTACAACCTTAAGCTGTTCTACTTCTGTTATCTTAATAAAGGCCTCAATGACTGCTGTTTGCTCCAGCTTCTTTTTGCTTATAAGATCGAACTCTATATCGCCAATAATAGTGAGCCTTTCCTGGACATCCATATCAGGCATTGCTTCTGGAATATTTTTGATAATCTGGAAGGGAACATCTTCCCTGAAGTGTCTCAGCAAGCCGCTCTGGTCAACATAGAATATTTGCTTATGAAGAACTGCCCTGATAATTATTTTGCCATTAACTATTTCTGACTGTACGTCGGTGATTTCTGCCATAATTCTAAATATTTTATCCGCACCAATGGGTAGCTGCACCTGGGATTCAACAGTTTCCCTTTGCGTAATATCGTCTACCACCTGGTCTACCTTCAGAAGTTTCTTCCTGGTCTTGATATCTGTTCCTCTAACATCAGTTACAACATATATCTGGAGAGTTTCTGTGACCTTAACAAAAATATCCAGGACAATTTCCTGCCGCAGCTCAGTGCTGGGGGCATTAATTAACTGAAATTGATCAACTATAGCATTAACATCCACCTGAACATCCATACCTGGCCTTGCGCCCTGGATAGGTACTGTTTTGCTAAAGGGGACATCTTCTGTTACATGGCGTACCAGGTTGCCTTCGTCTACCAGGAAGATTTGCTTGTGAACGACTCCCCGGACAATAACCAGGTCTGTATTCACCTCTGTTTGGACATCCCTTACTTCCGGAACAATTTTATAAATCTTTTTGGCTGTTATAGGCAGTTGTGCTGTATTCTTTACCACTTCTGAGACGGTATCTTCCCCTACTACGCTATCAACTTTTAATAGCTTTCTATCAACCTCCAGGTCCTTTGGGCCGCCCATAACATCAGTAATCACCTGTATTTGTTCTATTTCTGTTACTTTAATAAATATTTCTAAAATAATTTCCTGTCTGACTTCTGTATCTGTAATTAGTTGGGCATCCACATCTACAATTTTTGCTTTTACCTGGGCTCTCATATTGGGTTGGGCACCATCTATCTGAATAAACTGTGTGAATGTTACATCTTCGTGAATATGGGTGACAATATCACCTTCATCTACTACAAATAGTTGTTTTTCTATTTCGCCGGTGACCGTTGCTCCACCGTCATTGACTTGTGCTTCCACATTATTCAAGTTTGCTACTACGTCAAAAACTTTAATAGCCTGAATGGGCAGAGTTACATCTTTTTCAATTACCTTAGTTATGGTAGTTTCGCCGATAACTTTATCTACCTTTAATAAGCGCCTTTTGACTTCTAATTCAGAAATCAATTTGCTTCCCTCCTTGTATTTTCTCATTCTATAATATGAAGCAATAAAAAAAATGTGACACATATGAGTATATCTTTAAGGTTTTCTAAAAATGATTATAAGAATATAGGAAGGAATTATTAAGATAATAAAGAAGAAGGTATATAATCCTAACAACATAAAAGGTGAGCTATCATATGGACTATATTTTTACAGTTTTAATCATTATACTGGCTATCGTTTTTTTAAGGCACAAAAAAAATATTAAAAAAAGTGAAGAGGAGATAAGGAAGGAAAAGTATTTAAACTTTTTTATTATCTTTTCTCTACTTATTTTTACCATGGTTATGATGGTATTTGCTAACAGGGGAAGTATGAATATCAGGTCCTCCATGTTATCAGATAACCAGGAAAGCGTAGAAAGTGAAGGGGAAAGGGAAAGAGAAAGTGTTGAAGATGTAGAAAATAATGAAATAAAAAATGAGGGCATATCCGGCAGGCCTGTAGAGCCTGCTTACCTTTATGAAGTGGAGCAGGTTATGGTTATTTTAATAAACCAGGAAAGAGTCAGGGAAGGGCTTAATAATCTCACCCTTGATCCCCGCTTAACAAATCTGGCCCGGGTCAAGGCCTGGGAGATGGTGGAGCTGGATTACTATGAGCACGAATCACCATCTTACGGAACCATGGAGGAAATGGTGAAAAATGCAGGCTACACTGAATACAGCTTTGTTGGTGAGAATTTCACAAGGACCCGGGGGAGTGCCCGGGATGCTGTTAATAGTATAAGAAACAGCTCCCGGCAGGAAGACCACCATTTAAAAGAAGGATATACCCATGTGGGTGTAGGTGTTGTAGAAGTTTCCAGGGAAGGATTCAATCCCTACCGGGTATTTGTAATGATTTACGCAGGATTATAATTGGCTAATTGGCTGAATGGCTGATTCACTTATCTACAGGAAGAGAAAAGGACCGTACTGAGGTAGCGTTCTCCCGTATCGGGAAGGACGGTAACTACCGTTTTCCCCTTGCCTAATTTTTTTGCTAACTGTAAAGCTACCCAGGTATTAGCTCCCGAAGATATGCCTACCAGCAAGCCTTCTTTACTGGCCAGGGAACGGGCCACTTCCAGGGCATTATCATCTGAAACCAGGGCTATTTCATCAATAATATCTTTATTTAATATTTCGGGAATAATTCCGTCCCCCATTCCCTGGATGGCATGTTGTCCAATGGGGCCTCCGTCCAGGATAGCGGCTTCTTCGGGTTCCACTGCTACAATTTTCACTCCTGGATACTGTTCTTTCAGAACTTCTCCCACCCCTGTTATGGTTCCCCCGGTGCCTATCCCGCTGCAAAAAGCATCAATATTCCCGTCAACCTGTTCTGTAATTTCTTTGGCGGTAGTATTACGGTGTATTTCCGGGTTTGACGGGTTTCCAAACTGGTTAGCAAGCCAGACCTGAGGGTTTTCATCAGCCATCTTTTTAGCTGTATCGGCAGCGATTTTAAAGGTATCGCCTATGTTGTTTCCTTCCGGGGTAAGGACAATTTCCGCGCCGTGAGCCGCTATAAGCTTTCTTCTTTCCAGGCTCATATTTTCCGGCATAATTATCTTACAGCGGTAACCTTTTACCGAGGCGATAAGGGATAATCCGATACCCTGGTTACCGCTGGTATATTCTACTATTATAGAATCTTTCTTTAAGATTCCCTGTTTTTCCGCATTTTCTATCATTCCCAGGGCAGTTCTGGTCTTGATACTTCCTCCGATGTTAACCCCTTCATATTTTACTAGAACCCTTGCATCCTCAGAACCAACAATTTTTTGCAGTTGAATTAACGGAGTATTTCCTACAGCGTCTAAAACATCTTTACAAGTTTTTACCAATTTGTGCACCTCCATGAGATGATACATAAGAACTTTCTACTTATATGTTATTCTACAAAACATGCTAACGTCCTTCCTTTCTTCATCTAAATTTGTCATATTGTTTGTGGCTTTTCAACATTTTTATAAATACCAGTTCAAAAAAAAATCAGGCAACCCTGTTCAGGCTGCCCATTTTTAAAAGGTTTGGGGGGAAATGATATAGGTAAAGAGGTAACCTAGAATTCCCATGAGGAGGGCATAAATTAAGGCGGGCACAATGTTTTTCTTAATTATTTTTCCTTCCAGCCCGCTGACTCCAACTGTTGCCAGGACGGCTACGATATTGTGGATACTTATCATGTTGCCTATGGCTCCTCCTGCTGACTGAAAGCCCACGGTAATAAGTTTAGAAATGCCCAGTTCTTCAGCAATGGTGTATTGAAAATTTGCAAAGAGTATATTGGATACGGTATTACTTCCTGACAAAAACGTTCCTAATGCCCCGATAAAAGGAACAAAAAGAGGCCACAGGTCCTTAAAGGTTAAGGCAGCCAGCCGGGACATGACTATTATCATACCTTCCATGCCGGCCTGGTTAATGTCGGAGTGAACCATAATCTGAACCATGGACACAGCAAATATTAAGGCTATGGTGGTGGGAGCCAGCTGCTTAAAAGTAGTTATCCAGGCTGCCCTCACGTTTTCTTTTTTCATGTCATGCAGCCAGATGGTAAGCATTGCTACCAGAGTAAAGGGAATCAGGCCGGGAATGTAGAGGGGAGACAGGGTAAAGCTCAGCCCTTCCCCCAGTATGTTTTCCCAGGTGAAGGAATATTTCCTTAATGTGTTTCCCAGATTAAAAGCCGGCAACCGGGTTAACAGCAATGCTGCAGCAATGAGGAGATAGGGGGTCCAGGCGTTAAAGAGGGAGAGGGAGGAGGGTTTTTCTTTTTCCTGGATTACTGTATTTTTCCCCCAGTGGGATTCCCACTTTTCAGGTTCAGGGAAGTCCCAGATTGAAGAGGGGATTAAAATTTTCCTGGAAACTAATAATATGGATAAAGCTAACCCCAGGAGGCCTCCAACCACAGAAGGCAGTTCCGGTCCAAAAAAATAAGCTATAGCGAAATAAGGTAGTGTAAAAGCTGCCCCGGAAAACAGAGCAAAGGGCCAAATTTTCAACCCGTCTTTTATGGTTTTCTTTGCCCCGAAGGAATAAGTGAGCATGGATACAGCCAGAAGGGGCACCAGCAAGCCAATTATGGCATGGGGAAGGGCCGACCAGATTCCCAATTGCCTGAGAAAATCTGTGAAAGTAAGCCCTGGGGGAAGCTGTTCCCGGACAGCAGGGTTATTTAAAACAGCTCCAAACCCACCGATAACAGGAGTGCCTACTGCACCGAAGGGGACAGCAGTGGTATTAAAGATAAGAGCTGTCATGGCCGCAGCCAGGGGAGGAAATCCCAGGCCTACCATGAGGGGAGCTCCCAGAGCCGCAGGGGTCCCAAATCCGGCGGCACCTTCTACAAAAGAGCCGAAAAACCAGCCTATGATTATAGCCTGGACCCGCTGATCGGGGGAAATCCTGAAAATACTTTTGTTGATGGTTTCCATGGCACCGCTTTTTTTTAAGGTATTTAGTATCAGGATGGCGCCAAAAACAATTAGTAAAATGTCAAAGGCTTGAAGCGCGCCCAGAATGCTGGCAGCTATTATGCGGCTAAAGCTCATCTCCCAAAATATGCTGGCAACTACCAGGGCAGATAGCCATGCCAGGGGCATGGCTCTTATGGCCGGCCAGTTTAAGTATGTCATTAGTAAAATGGTGACAATTAAAGGGATAGAGGCAATAAAAGCCAAAGGGGTAAGGGGGAGATTCATTATTAAACATCCTCATAGTTTTTTTTTATTATTCCCCAGTATTCCCCGGGCATTCGCCATCCATAGCTCAGGTTCAGGGAATTTGCTTCAAACCCGTGCTTCGTAGACCCTTGACTCAAACTCGTGGTAGTATTCATCTCATTTTTTTTAGAAATTGTAACTTTCATTAAGGAGTGTTATACTAATCCTAATTCTAATTCTAAAAAATAACTTGAAAAAATGCCTGGAGTGATATTAATGGATGTTTCTTTCTTAATTTTGTTCTTTCTTTTTATTATAGCCATGGTGGCAGGTTTTGTGGGTTTAAAGTATATGGAGAGGAAGCTGGGATTGATCAAGTCCTCAATTAATGAGGAGCAGGAGGAAGGGGTGGTAACCAGGCCTCCGGTTTTAACAAGGATGGACGACATAGATTATATTGTGGACTGGTTTATCCGCAGGGACCCCAAGATTGACAACCCTGTACTTTTAAAGATGAGCATAGTTGATAACCTGGTAGAAGAGACTAAAATTGAGTTTGATGAATTTTCCTCTAAAAAACATAAGTTTAACAGGTATCTGGGAGAACTGGTGGACTTTTTGCCATATGTAAGCCAGGCAGAAGAGGTGCTGGAAAAATATCATAAAGGTGAAGGATGTCCTGAGAAGGGCGGAGATAATTATCCAGGGGATGATGGGAAAGATGGGAAAGATGGGGAAGATCCAGGGGAAGACATGGTAGAAGAAGGAGAACGCCTGGCTAACATAAGAAGTTATATAATTGCCAAAATTAGAGTTCTGGGATGGATATATCACTGCACCTACAAAAGATGGTACAATCAAAGGGATAGCGAGCT
>CAYYWR010000009.1:8367-15798 GCA_964474145.1 uncultured Syntrophomonadaceae bacterium | reverse complement strand
CCCTTTTTTAAGATTCCTTTATAAATGCATAGAACACTTTCCAGGAACGTAGAAACTACATGCCTAGAGAGTCCTTTCTACATGCCTGGAAGCATGGCAATTTATATTTACGGCAACGGGTAAACAGGCGATATGAGTGGCACAAACCTCTATATGTACTGCCATAGCAGTTACCCGGCCTCCAAAACCCTGGGGTCCTATACCCAGTTTATTAACCTCTTCCAGAACTTTTCTCTCCAGGTCCCTGTAAAAAGGGTTGTCATGGGGCCTGGCCAGAGGCCTTAAAAGAGCTTTTTTGGCCAGCAAAGCAGATTTCTCAAAGTTCCCCCCGATACCTACCCCCACTACCAGGGGTGGACAGGGGTTAGCCCCGGCATTATTCACCGTTTCTACCACAAAGTTGATTATGCCTTCCTCCCCTTCTGCAGGTTTTAACATTTTGAGGCCGCTCATGTTTTCACTTCCGCCGCCCTTGGGTGCCAGGGTGATTTTCAGCCTGTCCCCGGGGACAATGTCGTAGTGTATAATGGCCGGCGTGTTACTGTGGGTATTGACCCGCTTCAAAGGGTCCTCCACTATGGATTTTCTTAAATAACCCTTTGAGTAGCCTTCTTTAACCCCTTTATTTACAGCTTCCTCCAGGTCGCCTCCCACAACAGCCGCCTCCTGCCCCAGTTCCAAAAAAACCAGGGCAAATCCGGTATCCTGGCAGATAGGGATTCTTTCTTTTTCAGCTATTTGGGCGTTCATTAAGAGCTGCTCCAATACTTCCCTGCCAACCCGGGACTCCTCTATTTCCAGGGAATCTTCTAAACCCCGGGTAGTATCTTTGCTTAGAATATGATTAGCTTCACAGCACATCCCGGCTACATTCCGGGTTATATCTTCTGCGCTTATTGTACGCAAATGTAACACTCCTGAGAATTTCTCATTTTGTTAATTTATTTATATTTCCTCTTCTACCTTCTCTTCCCTCAAGTTTGCATCATCCGGCCTGGGCAGGTCCTCATCTGTCAACCATCCTGCTATAAAAGCTTCTTCTCCCTCCGCTGTTTCCACTTTAATCCAGTGGTTCAAGAAAAAGACTACCTCCAGTTCAGTCCCGGGATCAACCGCCTTTAAAACATTAAACTTTGTTCCGGGTCCGGTTCTCAAGTTAACCCTTGTGTTAGAAGTAACTGTAACATACATGGAGTCCGAAATACCGTTTAGCGAAGCATCCTCTTCTTCTTCCTCCTCTTCCTCTTCTTCATCCCCTATCAAGCCTTCAATTTCTTCAAAATCATCCTCTTCCCTGGGCATATAAGACTCTTCCATGTCGTCATTATCCGAGCCTCCACATCCTGCCATGGAAAATACCAGTACTAATAACAGGAATATGCTTAATACTTTTACTTTCATAAAATTTTAAACCTCCTTTATCTTTTTTTCTATTTCTTTATTTTTATTGTAATCTTTTTAGGAAAATAATTCAACTGATATTATCTGAAATTATTAATAAAAGGGCTTATTTGTTAATTTTATCAAAATATAGATTTAACTTTTCCCATTCCTCATATTTCTTTTCCAGGTCATTTTTAACCTTTTTGTAGCTTTCATTCAGGGACCGGGCTTCTTGAAAGTCTTCATATATTTCCGGATTGGAAAGCTTTGATTCTATGGTGGATACTTCATCTTCCATATCTGCTATGGTGCCTTCTACTTCCTTTATCCTCTTTTCTGTGTTTCGCCGCTCTCTGCGCCGGGCCAACATCTCTTCCCGCTCTGCCCTTTCCCTCTCCCGCTGCTCTTGACGGGCTTTATTTTTAATAGAGAGGGCCTTTTCCTTCTCCTTTTCTCCCTCCTTAATTTCCCTGTAGTGCTGGTAGTCACCCTGGTAAAGGTTTACCCTGCCCTTATTAATCTCTAAAATTTTTGAAGATACCTTGCTGATAAAATACCGGTCATGGGATACAAAGAGGAGGGTCCCGGGATAGTTAGAAAGGGCTGACTCCAGTTCCGTTATACCCATGATATCCAGATGGTTAGTTGGCTCGTCCAGTATAAGATAGTTGCTTCTGGAAAGGGCTACTTTGGCCAAAACCAGGCGGCTCCTCTCTCCACCGCTCAAATTTCCTATTTTTTTGAAAACCTCTTCTCCCCGGAAAAGGTATTTGCCCAGGTAATTCCGGGCCTGGGATAAAGTCAGGGAAAAGGAATCCATGATTTCCTCCAGCACAGTCTTTGTTAAATCCAGCTGCCCCTGTTCCTGGTCAAAGTAAGCTGTCTTTACACCGGTACCCACTTTAACCTTTCCCCTGGAGGGAGCTGCCTGCCCGGTAATAATTTTTAGCAGTGTGGTTTTCCCTGCCCCATTGGGGCCCACCAGGGCCACCTTGTCCCCCCACAATATCCTGAAAGAAGCTTCCTGGAAAAGAGCAGTTTCCCCGAAACTTTTGCCCACCCCTTCAAAGACAACTACCTCCTGACCAGCCCGGCCGGAATAATTAAAATCCATGGATAACTCCTTTTCCTTCCGGGGTTTTTCTATCAACTCCAGTTTCTCCAGTTTTTTTTCTCTGCTTTTAGCCTGGCGTTTTTCCCTTTCACCACCTCCTGAAGTCCTGATTAATTCTTCCTCTTTCTTTTTCAGTTCCTGCTGCTTTTGATAAGCCTTTTCCTGACTGGATTTTTGCATATTATACTGCTTTATGAAGGCTGAATAATTTCCCTGGTATACTGCCAGGCTGTGGTTTTCCATATGAGCCACACCATTGACTACCCGGTCTAAAAAATACCGATCATGGGAAACTACCAGCAAAGCCCCCTGCCAGGAACTGAGAAATTCCTCCAACCATTATACCGCCTCTGTATCCAGGTAGTTGGTAGGCTCATCAAGAAGAATCAGGTCATGACCTTCCAGGAGCAGGCAGGCCAGCTGCATACAGGTCTTTTCTCCACCGCTAAAGTCTTCTACCCGCCTTTCCAGGTCCTCCTGACCAAACCCCAGCCCTGCCGCAACCTGTGTAATACGCTTATCCAGGAAGTAGCCTCCTTTTTCCTGAAAAGACTGGGATAGCCTCCCGTACTTTTCCATTATACTTTCTAAGGCTTTCGCATCACTTTTTATTTCCGGGGAAGACATTTTTTCCTCCAGGTTTCTCAGCTCTTCTCCCATGGAATATATATGCTGGAGAGACTTTTTTAGATGGTCATATAAAGCTGCACCCTTCATTATTTCAGGCCTTTGTTTCAGGTAGCCTGCAGATATTTCCCTGGCAAAGGAGAAACTCCCCTCACTGGCCTCCTCTTCCCCGGTTATTATTCTTAACAGGGTAGTCTTTCCAGCTCCATTTGGGCCCACCAGGCCAATTTTTTCCCCCTTCCCCACCTGCAAAGATATATTTTCCAGCACAGGCTTATCTCCATATGACTTGCTGAGATTAGAAATGTTTAATAATGTCATCCTTTAACCCACCAGACTCAAGTTTCATTTTATTAAATGCCGTTTAGCTACCCCTTTAGGGCTTCTCACTATTATAATTATTGTTATTAGGACTACTCATATGAATTATAGCATGAAATATGTCCTGGAGAAAATATTTTATAGCTCACCAGGAAAGCTTTAATGATATAATATCATTGTAGATAACCATGTTGAAAGGTTGTAAAAAGATATGGGCAATAAAAAAAGCCGAACAAACCTGGATGGTAAAACCTGGGCCAGATATTCCATAAGCGTCTGGAGCGACATTGAAAAGAACATTGAAGAAAAAAAGTTAAAACATCCAGCCATGTTCCCTGAAATGCTGGTCAGCCGCTTGATAGAAGCCTTTAGCAGTCCCCGGGACCTGGTGCTGGACCCCTTTGCCGGCTCCGGAAGCACCCTTATGGCAGCATACAAACTGGGCAGGGCCTCTATTGGCATGGAAATATCCAGGGATTATGTCATGCTTTTTGAAAACCGCCTGAAACAGATGGACCTGGAGAACAGTTCAAACAAAAACAATAGCCCGGAGCACAGCCCTGTAATAATAAATGATGATGCCTCCAGTCTGGAAAAGTATGTTAACCCGGAAAGCGTCTCTTTGTGCGTAACTTCACCCCCTTACTGGAACATTTTGGGACAGAAGCGCTCCGCAGATCAAAAGGAGCTGCGGAATTACGGCAACCTGAAAAATGACCTGAGCCTAATAGAAGACTACCAGGATTTTATCAGAGCACTGGGGGATATATTTCAGCAGGTTTACAGAGGATTAAATAATGGCGGTTATGCAGTTATAAACGTAATGGACATAAGAAAGGGCCCGGTGTTTTATCCTTTTCACATGGATCTCTCCTCAGAACTCACCCGCCGGGGTTATCTTCTTGATGATATAATTATTTGGGACCGCAGGAAAGAATACAATAACCTGCGCCCCCTGGGCTATCCCTATGTGTTCAGGGTAAACAAGGTGCACGAGTTTTTGCTTATATTCCAAAAAAAGGATGCAGCTAAGCCTGAATAATGAGTAGAATTTTTCTTATCAGTTAAATATTATAATCACCGGAGGGAAAACTTTTCTTGAGGTGATTATTTTGAGTTTAGACAATATACTCAGCGAAATTAAAAGAGTGCAGGATGAGCTGCAGGAAATGGTAGTAGAAAAGGACAGCCTGGATGATGAAGTGATGAAAAAAACAGAAGAATTAGAAGAGCTGCAAAGATATTATAGTTTCCTGTTAAATCAAATGCAATAAAAGGAAACACAAAAAAAATAAAGGTAAATTTATGTTATGCAGAGAATATAAAGAATATGGAAGAATAGGTTTTGGAATTGTTGGAATTTTTATTTAATATTTAGAAAGGAAGATTATCATGAAAAGTTACTCCCTTATTGACCGGCCATTTCTTATGAAGTATCTTTTTTATCCCCGTAAAGATTTTCAAGACTGTCCTCCCAGGGCCTTTGATTGTTCTATCCCGGTAGATAAAGATGTTGACATATCTGCCCGCTTTTATGTCCATGAAAAAAGCTGTCCCTGGGTTTTATACTTCCATGGAAACGGAGAAGTAGTTTGCGATTATGACAATATCGCCCCATTTTACAATAACCAGAATATTAACCTGGTGGTAGCAGATTACCGGGGATACGGCAACAGCGGCGGCACTCCCAGCTTTGAAAACATTATTAAGGATGCCCATACTTTATTTAAAGCTGTAAAGGAGGAACTGGATAGAAGGGGTTTCCCAAAGGATTTATGGATTATGGGCAGGTCCCTGGGCAGTATTTCCGCCCTGGAACTGGCCTCTAGCTACCCTGATGAAATTAAAGGCTTCGTCATTGAAAGTGGGTTTATAAGTGTTGTCAGGTTAATCAGGCATCTGGGTATTCCTGCCCCGGGAATTGATTTGGACAAACTGGACCAGGAGTGCCTGGAGGTTGTCAGGGGCATATCCCTGCCGGCTTTAGTCATTCACGGCCAGATGGATAACCTTGTACCTGTCCAGGAAGCCAGGCTTCTATATGAGAACCTGGGGTCAGAACAAAAGGATATATTGATTATACCTTATGCAGACCATAATAACGTTATAATTATTGATTCAGACCAGTATTTTAAAGCTATTCAAAAGTTCATAAAAGAAACAGGCTAGCCAACAGGCCTGGAAAAAAGTGATTACTGTACAATAATAAAAGGCCTGGTAAGTTTATGGTAATAGTCAGGGAAACATTAATCAGCACTAAAACTATCCATATAGTGGCTGACATAATTCATATATTTCAGGTAGTAATCCAGAGTTTTTTTTATTGAGGCATGGACTATATCATCTTCTATTTTTTGGTACTCATGAACTATTATATTTCTCAATCCTGTAGAAGGTGAGATTTCCAGGGCAAAATTAATAGGGAAAACACCAGCTTCTGCTACTTTTATAAAGGAAGTATAATAATCTGAAGGCGTTTCCTTGCCAAGTGCTTTAATAATCATATTGTTAATATCTGTCGCTACCTCTATAATTAATTGTATTAATCTTTCCGCAGTCCGCTTATACAGGTAATTGCTGCTATATTCTTCCAGTGTGATGCCCTGCATGTCTGCTAACTCCTTATAATAAGACTGCAAAGAAGCTAGTTTTTCTTGTACTATTTCAATATCGCTCCTGTTCACTCTTGAAGCACCCCTAACTGATCTTTAAATTGTTCTTTTTTTAACTGACGAAACTTCTTGGTATCATAGTAATAGCGAAGGCAGTACAGTGTGTATTTTTTAAAAAAGTCTTCATTGCTTTCAAATAAAAGCCTGCCCTTAGTAGCAACTTCATACTTCATCAAACCGGAAGCCCTGGTAAGGTCAATTAAGTCAATTTTTTCATGCTGAAAAAACGAACTTAAATCCTGCAATAGTCTTAATTTTTCATCCACTGACATTTTTTTGCTGGACAAAAAAGCAAGATCAATATCACTTTCCTTTTCTTGAAAAAAGGGAGTGTCATAACTTCCTAATAGTATCAAAAGCTTAAGCTCATATTCCCGGGCTATTTCTTCTAATTCCCGCTGTTTTTCAATACCCATATCCAAACTCAAAAACATCAGCTCCTAAAAAAGCTTCCCTTTATCAGAGAAGCTATTGACATACTCCCACGACTAAAGTCATGGTCTTTCAGTTATGTTTATCGTAATATCAATTTTTTTCATCAATGTTTGCTTGTTTTAGTATTCTTTTTAGTAAGTCAGGGTCTATATCTTTTTTCTTATGTTTTTTAACATAATAAGTGGTGCCGAAGGTGGGACTTGAACCCACATGAGCATGAGCCCGCTTGATTTTGAATCAAGTGCGTCTGCCAGTTCCGCCACTTCGGCACGTTTAATCCTGTTGATTATTATTCAGGATTATTATTCAGTTGTTATCATATTTCCTGGTTGTTATTATACATTTTTTATATTTATTAGTCAATGCTTATTCCTTTGTCCCCTGCTGTAATCTCTTGCTGTTTAGCTACCCCTGCTGCCTCCCTGGTAATAACTGCTTTTGGCTGCCTGTTTCTGTATTAAATTGATGAAAATGAGACAATTTAATAAGGTAACTATTATTCCAAGGGAGCAACAATCATGGAGCATACATTAGTCACCTATCTTTCCCCCTTTATTTTAGTCCTGGCACATCTTCTGGATATTTTCGGCGCCTTTGTTATAGTAATATCTTCTTCCATGGCCTTTATCAATTTTCTTAAAACAAGCCAGGATGGAAGGATTTTACGCCTTACTCTAGCCCAGTCCCTTGCCTTTGGGCTCGAATTCAAGCTGGGCGGAGAGATATTGAGGACAGTTATAGTGAGAACTATAGATGAAATAATAATCCTGGGAGCCATTATTGCTCTCAGGGGTCTTTTAAACTTTATTATCCACTGGGAAATCAAGCAAGATATAACAGCAGAAGATTTTAACCAGGAATTAGAAGAAAAATAGTATC
>CAYYWR010000009.1:0-8267 GCA_964474145.1 uncultured Syntrophomonadaceae bacterium | reverse complement strand
ATGGCTGAAATTAAACCTTTCCCAGGCATTAAATATAACCCCAACCATGTTAAAGATTTAAATGAGGTAATAGCGCCACCTTATGATGTTATTGACGAAAAAACTCAAAAAATGCTTTACGAAAAAAACCCCTGTAATATCATTCGCCTTGAATACGGCCTGGTATTTCCTGAGGATGATGGGGAGAATAATGTATATACCCGTGCTGCAGCTGAGTTTAACAGGTGGCTGGAAAAGGGGATCATGCAGCAGGATGAAAAGCCTGCTCTTTACTTGTATGAGCTGGAATTTACTGTTGATAATCAAAGGTTTGTACGTCGGGGTTTTTTCGCCTGTGTAAAGGTAGAGGATTTTAAGGAGAAAACTGTACTTCCCCACGAAGAAACTCTTTCCAAACCAAAAGAAGACCGGTTAAAACTTCTACATGCTTGTAAAGCTAATTTTAGCCCCATATTCGGCCTCTATCCGGATAAACATCATATTCTGGAAAAGATTTTTGATACCGTGGACTGGCAGGAGGATCTGGAATTCCTGGATGGAGAAAAAAACAGGCACCGGGTCTGGACTGTAAGTGACCCGTCAATTATAAGCACGCTGGAAAGCCTGCTTAGAGGCAAACAAATTTTTATCGCCGATGGACACCACCGCTATGAAACCGCTCTGGAATTCTCCAGGGAAATGGCAGCCCTTGATAAAAAAGGTTATGATTACATAATGATGGGGCTGGTAAATATTTATAACCCCGGATTAATGGTTTTGCCCACCCACCGGCTGGTTAAAAACCTGAAAGATTTCAACTTAAACATTCTTTTAGAAAAAATATCCCGGGACTTTATTATAGATGAACTCCCCTTTGATGAAAACAACAGGGAAAAAGCTCTCCAGGATATGCTGCAAGCCCTGGAGAAAAAGGGCCTGAACAATCATGCTTTTGGGCTTTATGGAGGAAGTGACTGCTTTTATCTCCTGACCTTAAAAGATGTTAATGCCATGAACAGTGCTAACCTGAACCGTTCCAGTGAATGGAAAAGCCTTGATGTTTCCGTGCTGCAGGTAATGATAATGGAAAAGCTCTTACATATAGAAGGAGCCCAGAGGAAACAGGAAACCAACCTTACCTATACCAGGGATGAAAAGTTTGCCCTGGAGGCAGTAGATACAGGCTCTCACCAGCTGGCATTTTTTATGAACCCAACCAGGGTAGAAGAAGTTACAACTGTAGCTGGAGGGGGAGAAAGAATGCCTCAAAAGTCAACTTTCTTCTACCCCAAGCTGGTAACAGGGCTGGTTATTAACCGGCTCCCCCTGAAGTAATAAGGTGCCCGACTGCCCGACTGCCCGACGCCCGACTGCCCTGCTCTCCCTGACCGGCACCCCTGGCCCCTGGCGGTTTCCCTGGCGGTTTATTTACTACTTTATTTACTACTCCACCAGGGCCGGCCAGAAGGGCATTAGCTTATCTTTTACAATGTCTATTCTATCTCTGGTGGCTTTTTTTTCCAGCACCTCGCCTTTTTTGCTGTCAATTCCCATTTCCCAGCCGGCCAGAGTGTCCAGTACGGAAAACACTGATTCTGCCAGGGCATTAACATTATAGCCTCCTTCTAAAAGGAGAACGATCTTTCCATCACAGTGTTTATCTGCTATTTCCTTCATGATCCCCGCCATCATACCATAGCCATGTGAGCTCAGGGCCATTCCTGCCAGGGGGTCGCTTTCATGGGCATCCTGACCTGCAGAAATCATGATTAGCTGGGGCTTATATTCATCACAAAGGGGAACCAGCAATTCCCGCAAAATCAGTTCGTAGTCCTTATCCCCAAAACCTCCGGATAAGGGAACATTAACGGTATACCCTTCTCCCTTTCCGGCGCCAATTTCATCGGCAGCACCTGTTCCGGGGTAGGCAGGGCTCTGGTGTATAGATGAATACAACACCCTGGGGTCATGATAAAATATTAACTGAGTCCCGTTACCGTGGTGAACGTCCCAATCAAAAACCATAATTCTTTCAACGTTATATTCTTTCATGGCGTGATAAGCAGCGATGGCAGCATTATTAAAAAGACAAAATCCCATGCCCTGCCGCGGCTCTGCATGGTGCCCGGGAGGGCGCACGAAACAAAAAACATGGTCCAGTTCATTCTTCATCACCTTGTCCACAGCTGCCATGGACCCCCCTGCAGCCAGGAGGGCTGCTTCATAACTGTTGGTGCTGATAAAGGTATCCATATCTATGGCATTGTACCCTTTGGCACAGTAGGATTCTATTTGCTCAATATAATCCCTGGCATGTGCGTATTCTATTTCTTCAACTTTAGCCTTGCGGGGCTCCACTCTTTCCAGTTTGTTCAATACGTCTCTTTTCTCCAGGTAAGACATTATAGATTTAAGCCTTTCCTTCTTTTCCGGATGCATACCTGTCTCGTGAAGTAGATACATATCATCATAAACTATGCCTGTTCTAATTTCTGAGGTCATTTTTGGGTCCCTCCTCAATAATTTTAATATGGTTAGTTATTCCACTATGGCCGCCAAATCCTTATTTCTCCGTTAACAATCATCTTGTTGACCTTCTTTTTTGCAAACTTTTTTATATAAAAGCGTGTCTGGGGAATGAGCAGGGCAAATCCCAGGAAATCCGTAATTAATCCCGGGGTAAGTAAAAATGCAGACCCTACCAGCACACAGGCACCATTAAACATTTCTTCTGCCGGCAAAATGCCCCTGCCAAGCTCTGACCTGAAACGATAGATAGTATACATACCCTGCATCCGGGCCAGCAGCACCCCAAAAAAACCTGTAGCCCCCACAATAAAAATTGTAGGCACGGTACCTATTATTCTTCCTACCTCAATTAAAAGGAAAAGTTCTAACAGGGGGACAATGGTAAAAAGTAATAAAAATTTTGCCAATAAAATATCCTCCCTTTAAGCCTTTAGTAAACCTTTAATTGCCAGCCTGTAACTCCTGACAGCTATAATATTTTGACCTTTCCCTGGTAAACCTGTCCTCTAATGGGGTCTACTGTTATTTCCATGCCTTTTTCTATTAGGCCCATGGCTCCTGCAGCTCCCACAATTACCGGGATTTTTAAAGATAGGCCTAAAATAGCGGCATGGGAGGTTAGTCCTCCTTCTTCTACAATAAGGCCCCCGGCCTTTTCTATATAAGGAACATAGTCTTTATCTGTTCCGTAGGAAACCAGGATATCATTCTCTTGAATGTGGCTTGCTTCCTCCGGACTCCTGGCAGGAAATGCCCTGCCGGTTACCGCCCTGTCGCCTATACCTGCTCCTTTTAGTATGATTTCTCCAATAGTATGCACTCTTAATAGATTAGTAGTCCCCTCTCCTATAGGGATTCCGGCAGTAATAACTACCAGGTCCCCCTCGTCCACCAGCCTGGCTTTCAGGGCTGCTTCTACGGCTGCCTTAAACATGGCGTCAGTATCTCTGGTAGGTTCACACATTATAGGGTAAACGCCCCAGGTCAGGGTTAAATAACGAATCACTTTATTGTTTGGTGTAACGGCAATAATGGGTGCTCTAGGCTTATACTTGGAAACCATTCTGGCTGTTTGCCCTGTTTGAGTAGAAGAAAGAATAGCGGAGGCACCCAGCTCCTTGGCTGTGTGGCAGGTGGAGTAGCTGATGGCGTCAGTTACTGTTTTATTCATCAATGGTTCAAAGGTGTCCATTATTTCTTCGTACTGCAGGGCCGATTCAGCCCTCCTGGCTATTCTATCCATTGTTTTCACTGATTCTACAGGGTAATTTCCTATAGCACTTTCCCCCGACAGCATAACCGCATCTGTCCCATCAAAAATAGCGTTGGCTACGTCACTGGCCTCGGCCCTGGTGGGGCGGGAATTACGGATCATGGAATCCAGCATCTGGGTAGCTATAATAACAGGTTTCCCCACCTGGTTGCAGCTCTTAATCATCATTTTTTGCACAATGGGAACATCTTCTGCTGGAATTTCTACCCCCAGGTCACCCCGGGCCACCATGATACCATCGGCTACGTTTAAGATTTCTTCAAAATTGCGAACTCCTTCTTCATTTTCAATTTTTGCGATAATCATCATTCCGGATCTTTTTGTCTCCAGGAGACGCCGAATGTCCAGAACGTCAGAAGCCTTTCTAATAAAGGAGGCCGCTAAAAAATCGATATCCTGAGATATACCATATATTATATCCTCCTGATCTTTTTCGCAAATGGAGGGCAGGTTCAGGGTAACACCGGGAAGGTTAACGCTCTTGTTGTTGCTTATAACCCCTCCGGACAGGACTTTACATATTACCTCTTTTTCCTTTACCTCCCTTACCTCTAATTCTATTAAACCATCATCCAGCAAGACAGTTCCTCCAACCCTGACGTCATTTACTATGCCTTTATAAGTAACGGAAACCCGGTGCTGGTCACCAGGCACATCTTCAACAGTCAGGGTAAATATATCTCCTTTATGAAGGTTAGCCTTTCCTCCTGTAAATGTTTTTGTGCGGATTTCCGGGCCCCGAATATCCATTAATATGCCCACATTTCTCCTGGTCTCCCGGGAGGCCCTGCGTACATTCCTTATTCTTTTTTCATGGTCAACCAGACTGCCGTGGGAAAAATTTAACCGGGCCACATCCATCCCGGCCCTCATCAGGCTCTTTATCTTTTCCAGGGATTCACTAACCGGCCCAATGGTGCAAACTATTTTTGTCCTCCTCAACCCATCACCCCATTACCTTTTTATGTGGAAAGTATTCCGGCCAGTTCATAAATGTCTTTATCCATACTCTTTCTCTGACTCAGTGCAGCGCTGAATTCTATAGATGTTATTTTTCCAGCACCCATACCCACCATCAGGTTGCTTTTCCCTTCCCTTAATAAATCTACAGCTTTGGAAGCCATTCTACTGGCAATATTGCGGTCAAAGGCAGTTGGAGTGCCGCCCCTCTGCAGGTGCCCCAGGATTGTTACTCTGGTATCCATATTGGTAAATTTTTTAATGGCTTCTCCTATGACCAGGCCGCTGGCGGCACCTTCAGCCACCAGTATGATACTGTGCAGTTTACCCCTTTTATGGCCTCTAAGGATTCTGTCGCAGACCTTTTGTATGTCATAGTCTATTTCCGGAACCAGGATGGATTCTGCACCACCGGCCAGGCCTGCATGAAGAGCCAGGAAACCCGTGTCCCTTCCCATTACCTCCAGGACAAAAATCCTTTCATGGGAAGTTGCTGTATCCCTGAGCTTATTTATTGCATCCGTTATGGTATTCATGGCTGTGTCAAACCCTATGGAAACATCTGTGCCTGAAATGTCGTTATCAATAGTACCGGGAACACCAATAGCTTTAATCTTACCGGTGTTAGCCAGAGCCATGGCCCCCCGGAAGGAACCATCTCCTCCAATAACTATTAGACCCTCCAGTTTGTATTCTTTAATTGCCTTTAGGGCTTTTCCCTGGCCCTCTTCAGTGACAAATTCCGGGCAGCGAGCCGTCCTCAAAATGGTCCCTCCCCGGTGGATAATATCTGCCACTGAACTCAAGCCCATGGGGATAAACTCCCCATTAATTAGGCCGGAAAAACCCCGCTGTATGCCAAAAACCTGGATATTATAGTATATGCTTTTCCTTACTATTGCCCTTATTGCCGCATTCATCCCCGGAGCATCTCCGCCGCTGGTTAAAACTCCCACCCTGCCCATGAAAAAGCCTCCCTCTTTTATTATATCTTCACACTGTTAGTTTTCAGCCTTTTCTTCTGCAAAAATACCTATTTTTCTAAATTTCTTGTGTCTAAATTTAACCAGCTCTTCCCGGGACATGGTCTGCAGTTGACTTAAATTTTTAGTAATTTTCTCTTTGATTTTACAGGCCATGGCTTCCAGGTCCCGGTGGGCGCCTCCCAGAGGCTCAGAAATAATCTCGTCTATAACTCCATAGCTTAAAAGGTCCCGGGCTGTCAGTTTCAGGGCAGAAGCCGCTTCTACAGACCTCTGGGTATCTTTCCATATAATGCTGGCACAACCTTCCGGGGAAATAACGGAGTAGATAGCATGTTCTAACATACAGATTCTATCCCCAACTGCCAGGGCCAGGGCTCCCCCGCTACCCCCTTCCCCACAAACTACTACCACAATGGGAACCTCAAGACAGAACAGTTCCATTAAATTACGGGCAATTGCTTCCCCCTGGCCCCGTTCTTCTGCACCAATTCCCGGAAAAGCCCCCGGGGTATCCACAAAACATATAACGGGACGATTGAACTTTTCCGCCTGACGCATGAGCCTTAAAGCCTTGCGGTATCCTTCGGGGTGGGGCATACCAAAGTTACGGGAAACGTTTTCCTTTACCTCTTTTCCCTTCTGGTGGCCAATAACTGTTACCGGTTGTCCCTCCAGGTAGGCCAAACCTCCAACTACAGCCTTATCATCACCATATAACCTGTCTCCATGAAGTTCCACAAAATCGGTAAATATGTACTGAATATAATCCAGAGTAGTAGGTCTTTCCAGGTACCTGGCTACCTGGGATTTCTGCCAGGGTGTAAGGTTTTCATAAGTTTCCTTTTTAAATCTGTAAAGTCTCTCCTCCAGCACTTTTATTTCATCGGAAAGATCTATATTTTTTATCTGTGCAAACTCTTGCAGCTCCCTGACTTTATCCTCCAGCTCATTTATAGGTTTATCAAATTCTAATTTATTAGTCATGGTATTATCCTCCCCCTTTTAACTCTTGCCTTTATGAAAGGCTATCAGCCTTGCTATAGTTCCGCGAAGTTCCTTCCTCTCCACTATTAAGTCCAGCAATCCATGCTGGAGGAGGAATTCTGCCCTCTGAAATCCGGGAGGAAGTTTCTGGCGTATAGTCTGTTCTATAACTCTGGGCCCGGCAAAACAAATCAAGGCTCCCGGTTCAGCAATGATTATATCACCCAGGGAGGCAAAGCTGGCAGTAACCCCTCCTGTGGTAGGATTGGTCAAAACAGATATATATAAAAGTCCCGCCTTGTCAAGCTTGCCTACTGCTGCGCTGGTCTTGGCCATCTGCATAAGGGAGATAATGCCTTCCCGCATCCTGGCTCCCCCGGAAGCTGAGAAGATAACAACAGGCAGTTTTTTTTCTATGGCCTTTTCTATGGCCCGGGTAATTTTTTCACCTACAACAGAACCCATACTGGCTGAAATGAAGCGCTGGTCCATTACACATATTACCAGGGAATTGCCTTCTATTTTCCCCTCACCGGTCAATACCGCATCCTTTAAGCCTGTTGATTCCTGAGCCGCCTTAATTTTTTCTGAATACTCAGGAAATTCTAAGAAATCTACAGATTCCAGGTGGGGATCAAACTCCACAAAACTTTCTTCATCCAGCACATTAGCCAGCCGCTCACCTGCAGTTAATTTTAAATGGCAGCCGCATCTGGTACAAACCTTGTAGTTTTTATCTGTTTCTTTATAATATATAGTCTGGCCACACTCATCACATTTAGTAAATACTTCAGGTTCTTTCCGCTCTACATTTTCCGGAGTATCAATTGTTCCATATTTTGTTTTTCTGAAAAAATCCCTGAACAAGCTTCTTTCACCCCGTTTCTTTAACTTTTGTTAAATAAAGCTATTATAGTCTATTAAAGCTATTTTATCATATTCAAATAAAAAAAAGCAAATTACATCTGAATCTCCTTAACCAGCACATTATTAAAGCCAACCATTTCCTTGATCCTTTCTAAAAAAACTTCATCATCGGGAATCCAGTAGTCCATCTGGGTTAATATCATTTTCTCCCGCAATTGTAAATACAGGTATACAGGTAAATTCCCATCCTGGGATAGCAGAACATCCTTTAAGCTGTAAAATTTGTCCAGATCGCTATCCTCTATTTTTAGATATACTTTCTTTTTAATACTTTGCAGGGGTAGAATCCTCTCCCCTATTACTTTCAATTCACCCTCGGCGTTCCTGTCCAGCTTTCCCATAACTCTGACCACCTTTTCATTCTCCAGTTGTTCCCGGCAGGTCTCATAAAGGTCGGGGAAAACTATTATTTCAATTTCTCCCCTGAGGTCCTCCAGGGTAAAAAAAGCCATGTTGTTACCTTTTTTAGTAACTATAGGCTTTACATTGTGTATTATTCCCCCCAGACTGACCTTTTGTTCGTTTCTATACTGACCCAGCTGGCAGGAGGAGGTCACCTGGGTTTCTAGAACTTCCCGGTACTGCTCCAGTGGGTGTCCGGATACATAAAAACCCAGGAGCACCTTTTC